>JBGQLF010000054.1:0-15121 GCA_041499985.1 Gemmataceae bacterium | reverse complement strand
CCGACCGAAGTGTTCCACAACGACATTCGTGGCCGCTTCAATCGGGGTGAGTCGGCGGTGGTGCGGGCGATGGGCAAGTTCGCGGCGCTGGCGGCGCAGGCGCGCGAAGCGCTACTGCGACGCGATGCGGATCGGCTGGCCCAGCTGATGAACGCCAACTTTGATACACGGCGGTCGATCTATCAGTTGCCGGCGCGCCAGGTGGAGATGGTGGAGGTAGCCCGGAGCGTCGGCGCCAGTGCCAAGTTCGCCGGCTCGGGCGGGGCAATCGTCGGCACGTATCGCGATGAGGCGATGTTTCAGGAGCTGCACGCGAAGTTGGAGGCGATCGGTTGTCGGGTGGTCAAGCCGAGCGTTGTCCACGAAGGAGACGAGGAGGCACGAAGAGGGCAGCCGTGAGGGGGGGAGGCGCCGTTACCGAGATTGCAAGCACTGAAGGATGTCTTCTCTTCCCATCGCCTCGAGCCGGCGTCGCAATTCCGCCAGGTCCGGTCCTGAACTCGGCATGTTCTCCTGCAAATCGCCGAGGAGGTGCGGTGGCGGCTCTTCGAAGGGTTGCAGGGTGTGGATGGATGAAGCGCGTGCCCGAGCAGGGGAGCCAGGGACATCGCCTTGCTTGTCCCTCACGAAATGAACTGCGTCCCCTGTACGACCGCTGAACTTGCTCGGTCCGCCAGAACTCGGTAGGGTGGAGGAGGTGTTCAGGACGAAGACCGCTTTCCCCTCAGCGGGGGCCTTCGCCTACGGATCGCGATGCCGTACTGGAGCGTCTACTGCCTTTACTGCCACGGTTACATCGTGGACGCTCTGCTGGAGTGCATCCCAGTAGGGAAGCAGTCCGACCCGGCGTTCCGGCTCCTGTTCCAAGCGCAGCCGGGAGCCGCCTTGGCCTGTCCGTACTGCAAGCGCCTCCTCGGCTTCGACGCCGCCGGGCAGCCGCAGGCCCCAGAGTCGGGGTGGCCGATCTTCCGCTACGGACAAGCCGAACTGGAGGTCAAAAGGCAAGCGGATGGTGAGCCACCGACAACATCGCTGGCGGACTGGGCCCGGCGGCACCGGTTCGTCCAGCCAGGCACCCATCAGCCGCTGACGGGCTATACTTATGCCGAACACGCACTGCCCCATGAAACTGTCCCGTGACGAAGAGGTCTTCCTACGGCACTGGATGTACGACGAGACCCATTACCAAAACGGCGCCGGCCCGGCCAAGCGGCTGCAAATCCAGCACCGCGTGCTCCCAGCCGACCTGGCCACCCTCATCGCCGCTGCGATCCCAGATGTGACCGACCAAGAAGCCGCCGGCGCCGGCCCACCACCCGTCGAGTCCCCGTGGTGGCCGTGGTCTGTCGAAACGCTGTCCCAGCGCCTCACCGAAGCCCGATCCACCCTCCAGACACGCGGGAATCCGGAATATCGGTAACGCTTTACCGGTCCCGACACTTCGCTGTCCGTCGCGAGGGATTCCCAATGCCCAACTCATTCCCCGGCATGGACCCGTATCTCGAGCGTGACCTGTGGACCACCGTCCACACCGACCTGTGTGCCGAGATTGCGCGCCAGCTCGCGCCCAAACTGCGGCCGAAGTACGTGGCCCTCAGCACGCGGCGGGTCGTGCTCACCCCGGAACCGATTCCCCACGTCAGTGTCGAGATCCGCGACGTGGCCGAGCGCCGGCTGGTAACGCGCATCGAAGTCTTGTCGCCGACCAACAAACGCGGGCCGGGCCGGGAGGAATACGCCGGCAAGCGCTTGCAAATCCTCTCCGGCACCGCTCATCTGGTGGAGATCGACCTCTTGCGCATCGGCACGCGCTTCCCCACGGCGCAACCGCTGCCTGCCGTTCCGTACTTCGTCTTCGTCAGCCGGGCCGGGCGGCGCCATGAGGTGGAAGTGTGGCCAATCGCCCTGGAGCAGCCTTTGCCGGTCGTCCCGATCCCATTGCTGCCGGGCGATGCAGCCGTACCCCTGGACCTGCAACAGGCCCTCGCCGTCGTGTACAACATCATCGGCTACGACGAGCTGGTCGATTACACCCAGCAGCCGCCAGGACCGCTAACGCCCGCTGAAGCCACCTGGGTCGAGGAGCAATTGCACCGTACCGGCCGGCGCAAGCCTTACGCCTCCACAAGCGGCGGAAGGAAGCCGAGGCGCTTGCGTCCGCGGCGTCCGCAATCTCCTCCAGCGTCTGCCAGAGCTTGTCATCGGGCAGACCGCTGGCACAGAGGGTGTCCCTGGTCTCTTTCAGGTCCTGGAGGAACCAGGCCAGCTGGCCCTCGCGGGCCGCTTCGATCCGCTGATAGACCTCCTCCGGCACGGCAGGGACGGCGGCGCCGGTGTCTGCCTGTGCGGCCTCAAGCCGCGTGATGAGCCCAGACAACACGGTTGCGAACCCCTGCCTTGCCTCCTCAACGTCGTTTTCCTCGGGGCGCGGCGTCCCCTGGGGAATTTCCAAATACGCCTTCTTGAGCGCAAGCAGCCAGAGGTTCACCTGCTTGGCAAAATCGGCGTTGGCTGAGTACTCGTGTGAGAGTGCGGTCGTGTCGCTCATGGGGTCATGTCCTCCGCGTGTAGAGGGTCGAGGGCCGCTTCTCGCTCCTCGGTTTCTAAGCCCTCCTCGTCCTCATAGATTTCCTCGTCCTCCGCGTTCCCGGCCACGGAGCGGAGAACTTCGTCGCACAACTTCACGTCAATCGGCAAGCGAATGCATCGGTTGGGCACCATCCAGCAAAGCTGGGACATGGCGAACACGTCTTCGAGCACGTCGGAAAGGTCAAGCTTGCCGCGGGCAATCCGCACCGACAGCGGGTTCACACTTCCCTGGAACCGGAAGGGGTAGCCGGTTGTGCAAACGATTCCTTCCGATTCGTCGATCGCGAACCAGCTCCCGATCTTCGGGTTGCAAGGGCCGTCCTTGCCTTCTGCGGCGAGCCGCAGCCCGCTCGCGCTGTGCTTGTGAATCTCGACGACGCCGATTAGCACGTCCGTCGGGAGGATCCCCTCTCGCACCAGCTGCTGGACGGCGTCCTGAAAGCCTCGCCACTCGCAGTCAAAAGTCCGGCCGTCGCGGTGGATGATGACCGAGCGCGGTGGCCTGGGGCAATCGGCAAGGTCTTCTTTGAGGCACTCGTAGACGACCGACTTGATCTGGGCCCGCAGCAAGCGCTCCTTCTGTTTCGACTGCCGAGTCCGCACGAAGCAGCGCCGCCCGCCTTCATAGAAGAAGGTGAACGCAGCCGTATTGTGGAGCACGTCGATGCCGATGTAGATGTCGTAATTCGTTCCCTGTTCGAGCACCCACGGCCACTGGCGATTCACAATGAGAAAGCCGAGGGCGGTGTAGCGGACGTAACTCGTGTAGTGCTGCTCTCGATCCGGCCGAACCTCGTAGTCTGTTCTGCCGTTCCGAGGGACCAGATGGTAAAAGGATTTGAGCTTCTCGGCGGTGGCGCACTGCATCTGCTGCCGGTCGAGGAGAGCCCGCTTGACATAGTCGTGAAGTCCGCTCTTGGCGTTTTCCGGGAGAACCAAAAGGGCGTGCCCTTGGTCGATCCCGGCCCTGTCGAGTGTCCCAGTGATCGCCTCCACCTGCTGGCCGAGGGTGCGCTTGTCCTTGTCCGGGAAGAGAAGCGGTTGGAACGTGAAAGGGGTCTGAGCCATCTGCCGTACAGTCTTCTCCACGCGGTCCTGAAAGTCCGTTGCGATCGACCGGGGCAAGCTCTGTGGCAAGAGCAGGTGCTGGGCACCGAAGCCGCTCGCAACCGCGAGGCCAACCGCCGGGTCGAGGAGGAAGCTCATCCGGGCGTGGCCGAACTCGCTAAGCGCCACCCCGTCCCCTTGATGTCTGTCTTGCACGCGGAGTACTTGGCCGCCCCCGAACTGAAGGGCCGGAACCGAGAAGACCTTCGCCTCTGTGCGGAGCGAGCGGTCACGGATACGAATCGGCGTTCCGCCGAAAGTTGCCCTGCTGAAGTGCCGTCCCACAATGTCCGCCATCAGTTCGAAGCGGCGATCCGGCGGGAGGATGGAGAGGCGGTGCATGGCCCGAACGCCGGGGTCATTGTTTGGGAGCATGAGCTTGCACAGGGCGGCCGCCCCGTACCACCGCTTGTCGCCCCCAGGGTAGCGGTACATGATCGCCGGGGAATCCCCGTCAAGGGTCCGGACCCAGTTCGGCGGCGTCGGCCCGGCTTTCGCCAGCGTGTAGTCGAATACGTTCGTGATTGCCCCACCAGGTTCCGGTTGAAAGGTCGTGATCCGGATGCTCCCGCCGGTAGCCCCCATCAGCTGCACGGGGTACCACCGGTCGCCGAAATGGTAGAGGAAGTGCCGCATGCGGACGATTGGCAACTCACTCGGACTGTATCGATCAACGAGCCAGGCGTTATCGACGTATCGGTAGCTGAGCCGGAGGGCAAGGTAGATCTTGCCCGCGTGGCGCACCAAGCGGAACGAGAACCCACCGTAAACATCCGCGTCCCGTGCCTCGTCCTTCCAGTTCACTGGACGTTTCGCGAAGTAGGAGAACGCCCCGGCCCGCCACAGGTTCGAGTTTTTCATGAGCGGCGAGCGGAGGTGAAAGCCAAGGAAGGCCAGACCGATGCGCTCGGACTCGCTGCTCAGCGAAGCGAGCTGTAGGTCATAGGTGTTCGACAAGGGCCGGAGCGACACGACGTGCGGGGTGAGCGCGTACTGCAAGTCGCCGAACTCCGTCTCCGCTGGGACAACGAGGAGTTTCCTGCCGTCCCGGCTGACAAGCGCTGCTGGTGTGCGCTCGCGAAGCATGACCTGCTTGAGAAGGAGGTTCAGGTTCTTCTCGACGAGATCTTCGTCGTCGCGCTCGCAGCCGAAGGCGCCGTCGATCTCAACGAGACGGTACTTGGCCTGGAGCTCCACGAGGTTTTCAATCTCGTACAGGCTGACCAGGTGCGAAACCATTGTCACCTCTCCAGGCACAAGGAGCGGAAGCTACAGTAAGCGCAGGAGTTCTGGCTTCCCGCGTACGCGAAATCGGCCAGGTCTTGCTCAGCGTATTTGTGGTCTCCGCAGAGCGCTCGGATGTCGTGGATGCTCCGGTAGATTCTGTCTTCGAGCTCCTCAAACAGTTCGCTGGTGCAGGCGTGCTGGATGACCTTCCCCTCGAGGAGTTGGACCTCGATGAGTTCGACATCCTCGGCCCGGCTCACCCGCCATTTCTCGTGCCGGCAGAGCGCCCATGCGTAGAGGCCCGTCTGGAGGTCGGCGTCGCTGTCCAACGCGCCTCTGTACACTTTCCAGTCCACGATGGTCGGTTTTCCGTACCGACGGAAGAAGAGCAGATCGGGCCGGACTTCGATGTGTGCGCCCAGGAATTTCACGATGACGGGGACCTCGGCCCAATACTTCCCGCGGCCGCTGATCTTCGCAAGCAGCACCTCCATGCCAGACAGATTCTGAAACGCCGTCCGGACATCGTCGAAGACCCCTTCGAGCTGGTCCGCAGGGATCTCCCGTCCTTCGTCATGGGGCGCCAAGGCGCAGTACTCGTGAGGGTGGCTCGCCTTCGTCATCCCGTCCTCGCGGTAGCGCCGGGCGGCCGAGAAGGCGAGCTGGCGCCTCGCCATTGCAAGTGTCCCCTCGATGACCTCCTGCCAAGGAATCCGCTCGCGGGCTTCGAGCCGCGGGACAACGAACAGCTCGATCCCCTCGTGTACCAAGAGGCCTCGCCAGAGTTCCAGAGTCTTCAGCTGCTTCTGCAAAAAGGCAGCACGGCGGAGCGGGTCTTTCTTGGCGTTGTGCCAGGCCGCGATCGCGCGGAAGAAGTATTGCCGCTGGCAGCGCCGAAAGCACTTGTCTGCGGAAAAGGACCACTTCATGCAAGGCCTCCGTGGTTACTTCGGGGGCTTCTTCGACCGCGCTGCCTGGCGGCGTTCGAGCAGATCCAGCAGTGCCGCCCAATCGTCGGGGGAGGCGATCTCCCGGGCCCGTTCGATGAAGGTCCGCGCGTTCGCGTTGGCGGTCAGGTCCGCGAGCTCAGGCGGAACCTTGTCGGCGAGGCGCAGGAGTTCGAGCGCATCTACCCCAAGCACCTGGGCGAGTGCCCGTATCTTGTCGGCGGCGGGGGTGTAGGGGACCCGGCCGTTTTCAACCTTGGAGAGGTAAGTGAAGCTGAGCCCGACCGCATCGGCCAGGGACCGGAGCGTCAGGCCTTTCGCGCGCCGGAACGCGCGGAGTTTCTCGCCAAAGTGCATGGTTGCTTGGTCCTCTTCACGCGGAAGCGTTACCGATAAGCATCCTATCATTATGTTGACTTGACGTCAACACAATTAGTTCTTGACTATGGAGCCGGATGCGGATTGCAGAGATTGTAGACAAAGCCATTGAAAACGAGGCATTGTCTCATGCCGCAACCTCGCGGCGGTCCGCAGGGCAACGATCCGAAAGGACCGCTCTCAAACGCCGCGGGTTTTGCCAAAGCTCCTCCCCGGCGTCAGCGACCACGGCACAAAGCGCCTCACCGACGAACTGGGACATCGGAAGCGAGCCCGAGATTGCCATACACTCCTCAACCTATGCCTAGCCTCGCCGTTCACAAAGTGACCCGGCTACTTCTTTCCGTCACTGGCACTGTCTTTTCTCACGTCCTTCTTCTCGCTGAAGGCATACTCACACAGCTCAGTGAATGACACACTCTTCTCCTTCGAGATCTTGTAGACTCGCTCGAAGGTGTCCATCACGTCTTTAGGCAAATCGAATCCTCGCTCTTCCCTAAAGTAACGGAACTGTGTTTCTAGCGGGTGCCTCCATGGAAACACTTCGAAGAAGTAAACATGCACCGGATACGAAAGATGCGCTTCGCCTATTTTGCAAGTGACGGTAATCCGCTTGATTTTCTGTTTAGCTCTGATCGCTCGAAGTTCATTCGCCTTCGCCTCATCTTTTGCTACTCCCTCTCCTTTCTCCAGCAATTCGGCTAGCGCCTCAGTCGCCGTGGTCATCTCTGGTCCATCCACTGCCATTGATTTCCGGTAGCAATCGGCGGCGGCATTGGCGTTTCCCTCGGCCCGCTCTAGATTGCCGAGGTCACACCAAATGCGGCCGAGGTCCTGCATGAAGTAAAAGCGACCGGGGCGTTCTTTGTTGAGCGACTCGCTGGCAGTGAGGGCCGCATTCAGTCGAGTGCGGGCTTCGCCATAGCGTGTAGCCCGCAAATCGTCCTGGGCGAGTCTCAGTGTGGCTGTGACCAGGTTCTCCTGAATCTGATACTTTGAATTTCCTGTGTTCGCATCAATTGCCTGAGCTTTGTTGAGCATTGTTAGGGCCTCGAACGGAGATCGAGCCACGAATTCGTCGCCCTCGATCATCCGCACCGCCAGTCTGATCATCGCGTCCACGCCATCAG
This sequence comes from Gemmataceae bacterium, assembly GCA_041499985.1. Classification (GTDB taxonomy): domain Bacteria; phylum Planctomycetota; class Planctomycetia; order Gemmatales; family Gemmataceae; genus JBGQLF01. Next base: position 7,743 of record JBGQLF010000054.1, on the reverse strand, counting down.
CGGCAACGGCCTTGCGGTACCACTCCACAGCCTCTTTCTGATCCTTGGCCACGCCTGTGCCGTACTGGTGGCAGTCTCCCAGGTTGCTCATAGCCTCAGCATTGCCCAAATCGGCGGCTTCACGGAACCACTGCAGCGCCAATTTCTCGTCCTTGGCCACGCCCGTGCCGTTCTGGTAGCAGTGCCCCAACTTGTTCATTGCCCTCGAATGGCCCAAGCTGGCGGCTTCACGGAACCACTGCACCGCTTCTTTCTCGTTCCTCTCCACGCCCGTGCCTTCCAGGTAGCAGTAGCCCAGGTTTGTCATCGCTGTTGGTTCGCGCAAATGGGCGGCCTTGCGGTACCACTTCACCGCCTCCGTTACATCTTTTGTCCCAGCAGTGCCGTCAGAGAAACAGAACCCTACACTGTTCATTGCCCTCGAATTACCCATGTCGGCGGCTTTGTGGAACCACTTGAAGGCCTCGGACTCATCCTTCGACACTCCGATGCCTTCCTGCAGACAACGAGCATACAGGCACATACCCATAGGATTGTTAGCCTCGGCGGATCGCTTCCATGATTGAACTCGTTTCGGCCCACGCTCCCGATAGAACGGGAGAGAAATACCCGTGCTCAGAGTGACGCGGCTGGAGTCATCCCAGTCCCTCTGCAACTCCACATCGGCAGTCTGGCTCCAAGGCCACAGGAACCAGGCTCCTGCCAACGGGATTGCACAAGCGGTCGCAATTGCCAACAAGTACATTAACGGTTTCCAGCGGATGTTCGGTCCGTTGCGGGGCCGAAGGGGGCCGGGTCGGGCCTCGGAGGGCGAAGCGGGTGCCGGCTGTACCTTCCGGGCAGCGGTGGGCTTGGCCACCGGCCGTCCTGTGGAAGCACCGGGCGGCCGCGGAGGGGTCGCACCGGGCTGAGGGCTGCTGACCTGCTTGGCGACGGGGCCCGGAGTCACGGGGAGCGTGCTCGGTGGAAGTGTAGTGGCTACGACGGCGGCCTCTTTCAGTGGTGGCGGGCTTGCAGTGCTTGATCGTGGCGAGTCCTTTAGTGGTAGGCCTGGTGCTTGGCCAGGCGTGAGTATCTGTTGGCGAAGTACTTTCCCTGCGGGGCTCGTTTGAATGGCGCCCGCACCTGGGATATCTTGCGGGAGAACTGGCAGCGAAGGAGAGGATGTCGGCTGTCTGTCAACTGCAAACGTCTCACTTGTAGCTGAGGAGCCAAGTTCGTTGTGTTCCTTCTTTGGTTCGGCAGCCAGTTCACTCCGCCCATGCTCTTTGATCGCCAGCGGCTGGCCTGCATCGACTTGCGGATGGCGCTCTTCCTGTGCTTTGGTTTCACGAAAGCCCGATGCGTCGGCAGCTTCCTTGTCACCTCGACCACCTGCTCTAGCTTCGCTGCCGCCTGCGCCTTGCTCGTAGGACGGCAGGAAGGTGACGAAGTACCAATGGGCTACATCTGAAAGCTTCCACAGGCAGTCCTGGGCATCTTCCCGGGTGGCGTCCCAGTAGTGGGCTGCCCGGTTCCGCGTGAGCTGGAGTCCCCGCATGTGGTCATGGATGCGACGGGGGATCGGGGTACCGTCCTCCTCCATCTTCTTGGCTGTGATTGTCAGGAGGTCTTCGAGCTGGCGCCGCTCTGGCGGTCCTTTCAGCTTCAGCCTTCGCCACAAGTCACGCAAGATGTGTTCGACAACGACTCCTGTATGGATGCAGGCCGCAGCAGGGGCGCGGTCCAAACTCTCCAGCGACTCGCCAAGGCTCACGCCCAACTGTGCCAGGGCCTTTTCCACTACTGATAATCTTCGCTCAATCTCTCGGAAATCCATGGCGTAACTCTCTTGGGCGAGATCGCACGATCCTTCCAGAGCACCAGACCACCTTGACTCGGGAGCCGGAGCCAGCAAACGAGCAATCAGCCGGTCTTTCCCAGATAGGCGCTCTTTGGGGTATCGGTTTTAACTTCAACAGATGGAAGTTACCCTCCCCCAATGGGCGGCTGCAACTATTTTCTCCTCCGGGAGGCCACTGGCGCTGCTTCCGGCGGCCCACTAATCCTGGGGAAAAGTGGTGTCCCTTCATCCTTCTGCTTGTTTGCGCGGTCGGCCGTGCAGCCGCGGGGCACGGCCGAGGCTCGGGGGGTTGGGCGGTAGGGCCACCCAAGCAGGCGACCCGAAGGGGCGGCCGCTCCTCACAGCCGCCCGCACCTGGCGCACCTTTCTGGCGGTGAGCGGCTCGTGCACCAGCCGCCGCCAATATCCTCCGCGCGCCTTTTCCGCACCGGCGAAGGCCGGGGTTCGGTTGTTGTCCCGGTGAAGCCGGTGGTAGACCGAGCCGACGGCTAGTGGTCAAAGCGGTCGTCCCAGGCCGGGAAGGTCAACGCCCGTGGCCGACCAGGCCAGCGAACAAGGAACGGACACCGATTTTCTTTGCGCGTCTTGCCGGCGATCAGGCGCGTCAGCCTCCTGCGGCTCCCGCTGCGGTGTACTGATCGAGCCGGAACAACAGGTCTTCGACGAGTTGATCGTAGGTGACGCCGACGATGTGCTTCGAGTTGACGACAACGTGTTCCTGTCGCCATTCCAGCCGTAGCTGTTCGTCAGCTTGCAAGTGCTGGTCGCGGCCAATGATCAGCACGCCCGTGTAGCGGATCGACCGCTTGCCGAACCGGGCTTCCATGTCGGGAGTGTCGGTCATCACGTGCAGTTTGTAGAACCAGTCGATGATCTGGCTGTAGCCGCCGTCGAACCGTGAGGACCAGGCCCGCATGGCCTTCTCGCCTTGTTTCACGAACAGGCTGTTCGGCCGGGCATCTTCGTACTCCACAAACGTGTACGCCTTCCGCACTCCGTCGCCGATGGCGAAATCGCAGCGGAAGTCCCCGAAAATAGGGTACTGCCACGCGAGACGGTCCGGTGAGGCCAGGGACGTATTGTAAAGTCCGACCAAGGCCCGCAGGTGCGCTCGGGGCTCGAAGAAATCATGAAACACCGACTCCGCGAGGTCGGCCGAGCTGTCGAGTAAGGCTCTGAGTTCTTGGACTTGCTGCCGGCACGCGGCCAGATTAAGGGAGTGCGGCTGGAAGTCAGGCATCGCTCACCCGTGCTCAGCTGCTGTTGTTGGCTGCGGCCTTCGTGAAAGACTTGAGCGTCTCGTGTCGGACGATGTCCATCACCTCGGGCTCTTGTCCGTCGGCCGCCCGGACGATGACCCGCAGGCTGTCGTTGACGCGCACGAGATAGAGCGGCTGGTCCCCTGGAAGCCTCTGGACCTCCGCCGCACGCCAGTGGGTCGCAGGGGTATCAACGAGCGCGGCCAGCGTGTCCAGCACCTGTGCTTGTTCGTCGGCGGCCAACTGATTAAGGGCCGCGAAGGCACGCCGGTGAAACTTGTAACTGCCGACTTCCATCATTCATCCTCCGGCTCGCCATATAGGCCGCGGTACAGGTCGTTCTTCGTTCGGAACCGTGACACCAACGTAGCTTGTACGGGGACTGCACTAACTTTGCCGGCCGGCCCGGTCCGTAGCCGCGCCGGGTTAGGCCACATCCGCTCCTGCGGCACGCCGGGAGAGATCTGATTCCATCTGCTGGATCGCACTCAACAGTTGATCGTCCTCCAAGTCCCATAGCGTCTGATCCCAGGGGCCGGCGGCCATGAACGCCAAATTGGCGATCAGTTGGCCGAACCGCATGTCTGGGGCCAGCTCGCTCAGCCGCCCAAGCCGGCTCAAAATCTCGTGACGGATCGAATCAGTCATGGCAGGAGGTCTCCGATGGTCGGGAGGGACCTGAACGCCGCTCGCAGTTGGCCGACGACCTCCACCCGGAGGAGCGTACCGGGTGCCAACTTGGCGATCCGGGTGGCCCGGGTGACGCCGTTGAAGATCACCAACTCTCCGTCCGTGCCTTCGTACACCCACGGCGGGGGCATCCCGCTGCTGGACGCCCCGAACCGACCGATCTGCCGCTGCAACTTGACCGGGCCGGCCCCGGTCGGGCGGGACGATGGAACACGCAACGTACAGGGATCGACATTGCGGAACGTCGCGGCCATACCACCCAGTCCACCAGGCCGCGACGTTCCAGCCCAGCTCGAAAGCCAGGTAAAGAACGGGCCGAGTAGTGCCGATCGATAACGTTTGGGTCGCTGTCATGGATAAGTCTCCTGAAAGGTTAAAGTTGCTACAACCTACGGAGCTTATCGCCAGCATCCGGTGAACCACGATCTCAGCATACCACGCGGCCGCCACCCCAGAAAGAGCTGCCGCTGCCGAACTCTTGATTAGGCGCGGCCACCGCAACCCTCGCAGTGGCTGCCCGGCTCGACACCGGCTTGCCCGCACCATACACATTCGCCACGCCGGCGGCGGGCACGGCCCCACCGCTCGCGGTTCTCGAACGGGGCATGAACGAACGCCCAGAACAGGATGACGCTCGGGATAGCAACGGCCAACGGCCACCAGAGGCCGTGGAACTGCCCGAGAAGCAGTGCCCCCAAGATAAGACCGACTTCCACAGCGATGAGGAGATCGAACCCCGTGCAGCTATCCCGCGAGCAGAACCACGGAGGCACCGAGCCAGGCGCAAGCCGCAACAGCCGATGGAGTGGCGAACCAGGCGCGACCTTCGGAAAGGGCTGATCCACGGCAGCTGCCTCCGTCAGAGAAAACTCCCTTCAAGGCGCCGGCAAGAGGTGCCCCCACCCCAGCAGATGTCCCTCCTTGGGAAGAGGATCAACCGGTTGGAGGAATCCAGCCATGACCAGGGTGCCGATCTGGAAGTAGACCGCGTCCGCGTCGGAGGCGCTCCCCGGAAAATGACCGAAGCCCCCATCGGCGTTGCGACAGCGTAGCGCCCAGGCTGCCGCCCGCGCGATGGCCTGGCGACACTCCGGGCGATTCTTCCCCAGCTGCCGCAACACGAACACCGCGTCAAAGGTGGCATGCCGATCGCGGGCCGGCGCATTGAGCAGCCAGCTACCGTCCGGCTTCTGGTCGCGCAGCACCCGCGTCAGCATCGGCTCCGTCTTCGGGACCGCCTCGCCGAGCAGTCGATAGTAGTGCACCGCATGAAACGTGGCCGCGATGTGTTCGTGCAAGTAGCCGTCGTCAGCCTGGATCAGAAGCCCACGAATCTTGCGGTCGGCCTCGGAGGGAAAAGGCTCCCCGTAGGCTTGGTAAGCCAGGGGAAAGAAGCTCGTGCTGTAGGCGGGTAAGGTCCTGTAGTCCTCCTTCAGAATCGAGGCAAAGACGGCAAGCGGGTTGTGCCGGGGCCTGGTGCCAAGGGCGTGCAGCGCCACCACTCCCTGCGTGGTGTTGTAGAGGCGCCCGAGAGCCGACTTGGGATCGACGGTCCCCCCAACGTTGACGAAGGTCCCATCTTCCTGCTGCCGGGACAAGAAAAACTGGCGCGTGTTGGCTTCGTACGGCAATTTCCAGCCAAAGGTTTTGTGGAGGATGACCGCATACGTCACCGGCGCCAGATCGCTGGCGGCGCTGTCGGAGATTCCCTGATAGCGGGGATCGATGCCGGGTCGGAAGGAGCCGTCTTCGAGGGCGGTGTTCGTGAAAAACTGACGCACGCCAGCGAGAACCTCCGCCGGTGTCGGGGTCGCCGCGGTCTCGTCCGCGCCACCGATCGGCGGCTGCAACATCGTAGCCACAAGCGTCCTCGCTTGTGGCTGGAGCAGCCCACAAGCGAGGACGCTTGTGGCTACGGTCAATACCGCGAGAACAACGACCAAGGAGAAATACCGATAAAGATGGTTGCTCATAGGCACCAAGCTAATCGAGGGCTTGGGTGTTTGCAAGCGTTGACCTCTGTGACATAATCGACAACCGCTCCTCCGTGTCGTTTCAGGAGACGGGCTCATGTCCAAGCGCCTAACCGTTCTGCACAGCTGTTGGTGGAGGGTCGGTTTATTCGCTCTCGTGCTGCTGCCGATGGGAGCCGGAGCGGTCCTGGAGAAAGAACCGGCTACCCTTCGAGGACATACCGGCTGGATTGGTTCCGTCGCGTTCGCCCCGGATGGCCAGACCCTGGCCACGGCCAGTGCGGACAAGACCGTGAAGCTCTGGCAGGTCGCCACGGGGCGGGAACAGGCGACGTTACACGGGCACACGGATTCGGTTTGTGCGGTGGCGTTCGCTGCCGATGGCAAGATGCTGGCCACGGGAAGCTATGACCATACGGCGAAGCTATGGGACGTGACCACGCGCAAGGAGTGGCGGACGCTCCGGGGGCATCGGGGAGTCGTCCTGGCCGTCGCCTTCAGTCCCGATGGCAGCACGTTGGCGACGGGCAGTCCGGATGGAACGGTGAAGCTGTGGGCGGCTGCAACGGGGCAAGAGCAGGCAACGCTGAAGGGGCACCACACCTGGGTGAATAGCGTGGCGTTTGCCACCGATGGCACGCTGCTGGCCAGCGGAAGCTCCGACGGAACGGTGAAACTCTGGGACGTGGCGACGCGGCGGGAACAGGCCACGCTCTCTGGGAACGCGGGAGAAATTCGCTCCGTAGCTTTGGCCCCGGATGGCAAGACCCTGGCCGCGGGGACTCGCTATGGCACTGTCAAAGTCTGGAGGCTGTCCACCCGCCAGGAACTGGCTACACTCGCGGGACACGTTGGCGACGTCTGGTCGGTGGCTTTTGCTCCCGACGGCAAAACCTTGGTGAGCGGAGATGGGGATTGGAACCGCGCGGGCGAGGTGAAGATCTGGGATGCGGCCACATGGCGGCAGCGGGCCACGCTTCAGCACACCGGCGAGGTGCTGTGCCTGGCGGTTGCCCCGGATGCCAAGATTCTGGCCGCGGGCAGCTGGGACAAGACGGTCCGGCTATGGGATATGACGGAGCTGCCTGCCTCACCGAAGTGACCACCCTTTATAGGATATCGGGATGAGCAGCACCCAAGTTATCCGCATCGGCATCGTGACCATCTCCGACCGCGCCAGCCGCGGCGTTTACCAGGACCTCGGCGGCCCGGCCATCCGTGATTGTCTCACGGAGATTCTGTCCTGTCCTTGGGAAGCGGTCGCCCGGGTCATTCCCGATGAGCGGCCGCTCATCGAACAGACGCTGAAGGAGCTCTGCGATCAGGAGGGCTGCTGCCTGGTGGTCACCACGGGCGGCACCGGACCAGCGCGGCGCGATGTGACGCCCGAAGCGACTGAGGCGGTCTGTGACAAACTGCTCGACGGCTTCGGCGAGCTGATGCGGGCGGTGTCGCTCAAGGTGGTGCCCACGGCCATCCTCTCGCGGCAAATCGCCGGCATTCGCGGCAAGTCGCTGATCGTCAACCTGCCGGGCAAGCCCAGCGCTATCCGCGATTGCTTGCTGGCGGTTTTTCCCGCGATTCCCTACTGCATTGATTTGATCGAAGGGCCGTATCTGACCACCCACGAGGCGGTGGTGAAGGCATTTCGGCCGAAGCAATAGAACGGAGGGGAAGAGAACGAGTTATGAGGATTGCACCTTTAGCTCCCCTTGTTGCCTGGCAGGCGACGTAAGATACTGTGAGAGTCGCCCCGCTTTCCCGGAGGTGGCCATGAGCTTAGACGAGCTGGAGACCGCCGTGACCCATCTGCCCGCCGAAGAACTGGCCGCGTTCGCGCGCTGGTTCGAGAAGTATCTGGCCGACGCTTGGGACCGCCGCATCGAAGCGGACATCCGGGCAGGGCGACTGGACGAAGCCGGACGCCGGGCGGATACTGACTTCGAGGCGGGGCGGTGTAAGCCGCTATGAACCATTT
>JBGQLF010000053.1:0-15288 GCA_041499985.1 Gemmataceae bacterium | reverse complement strand
TCGAAAACCCGGCTTTCACCACGATCCTTCGCAATGCGGTCCTTTGGGCCGCCCAATCCAGCTCACCGCCAAAATGAAACTTGGACCCTGCTCCCTTGAGTTCAACCTAAGAAGCACTCTTGCGACTGTGGTTTTGGCAACCGGCCTCGTGGGATAGTCTGTCCGGCCTGCGTGTTGGCGCGGCCGTTGGGCAAGCGCCACGTCGCCGTGGTGCAGGTCGCGGATCAGGGATCGGATGATGCCGGCCGGCCTGGCGCCCTCGGCTTCTACCTGCTCGTGCTCACCCGAGCCACCTACCGCACCCTGGGAGGGGATCCTTTCGCCCTCGCGGAACGTTTTCCGCCTCCCTGGCAGACACGCGGCGAGCTGCCGACACTAGTCCTGCCAGAAACTTTGCTGCCTCGGACCGTGGATGGGGTCCAACGGGTGCTCAAACGCGAGGATAGTGCTCCCTTGCTCGGCGGTGCTCAGGCGCTGGTGGATGGCGGGCAACTGGTGTTCGAACGCGCAGCACCCGATACGGAATTATTACGTAGCTTATGGGTGCTGTTGCCCACGAGCACGCGCTGTGATCTTTGGCCGGCTAGCTTCGCTTTCGGCAATGCCCTGTGCTTCGATGTCCTCGTTGTGCCGCGCGCGGATGGGCCGGACTTCGCGCACTATCTCACTGAACAGCAGGCAGGCGATTACCCAGAAGGTCGCTATGAGCTGCACGTCCAGATCGCCGCCGAAGCCGGCGACCAACGCGAGCTCGACGCCTTGTTTGCCCGGCGGAGTCGAACGGAGACGTGGCGCCTTGGGTTGATCATCCTGGGCCTGTGCCTGGTCCTGCTGCTGGTGCTCAAGGGGCTGCCGTCACCGCTCCCGCCCCAGCCCGGGACCGAAGCAGCCCGGATGCTGTCCAAGCCCGACTTGCCTCCGGCGGAACAGTATCCCTCTCTGACCGAGCCGGAACGCCGCCGACTGACTGAAGCCTTGCGCGAACTGGCGCGACAGCTTGCGCCCGAACCGTTGCCGCCAACGATGACCGCCGAAGATTTGGTGACGCGCATTGGTCAGTACCTGGGCACACCGGAAGGCCGGCCGGATCCCGGCGAGGACCTGACGCAGGGTCCACTGCCCCGCCGCTTGCGCGCCTTATTATGGAAGCACCGTGTCGCCGAGTACCGCGACCCGAGGCTCAACCCAGTCGAGTTGGTCGAACGCTTGCAACAAAAAGTGGTCGCCCAGAAAGGTACTATCGCCGGATCCCCGGATTGAAGGCCCTACGGCTCGCTTTGTCGTTCTCAGGGCCGATCGCTCCGGGACAACGGCTGGAGCAGCGGGCGATCGGACGGACGCACATCGTGCTCATAAGGTCCATCGGGATGATCGAGATCGCCGTGGCGCTCGCAGTACGACAACAGGCGCTGGCGCTTGAGCAGTGCAGAGGCTTCGCCCGACGCTTCCTTCCCCGGTGGCCTTCCCCAGAGAATGCGTGTGCCGGCGACCGTCCGCACGACGACACCCTCCGCGCTCGCCTCTGCGTGGGCGACATGGAAGCGACCCTGGTGGGGCAGCAGGTAGCCGGCCGTGCGCGCCGCCGCCTCAATTGCGCGGTCTCCCCAGGGTTGGCCGGCGGGACCGAGCGGCGGCGTGCTCGGTCCCGAATAGACGGGCAGTCCCTCCGACCCCGCCAAGGCCGGCAACACCACGCCCTGGCTGTCCACCGCCCGTCTCTGTCCGGCCACGATCACGGCCAGGGCGGGCGTGCGGTAGACGAGCTGAACATCGAGCTGCCGCGGCGGCACGATGGTCACGCGCTGCACCTGCTCGACCCAGGGATGGCGCGCAAACGCCTCGGCCAGGCGCGCGGTCAGGTCGTCGTCCAGCAAACGCAGTCGATCCGGCATGCCGGCCAGATACTGTACTTCGGCAAGGAATTCCGTCCGCTCCTGAGGGGGGGGCGGGTAGCAGTGGATGCTGGCGAAGGCGACCGCATAGCGATCCTGGTCGCGAATCTGTGCGCGCGTCAGTCGGCCCACGAGAAAGACGCCGAACAGGAAAAGGCCCAGTCCCAGGAGGGGGAGCAGCACGGGGAAGAGGTACGGCATGAGGAGTGAGCGGAGAGCGGAGTGCTTGGCTTGGTCGGCCTTCTTTCTGGGTGCCTCTTTTCCTGCGCGCATCGGGCAGCACTCACCAAATCGCGATTTCAAGCTCCAACTCGACGTTGAATTGTTCGCGAACCCGGCTCCGGATCAGATCGATCAGGCGGAGCAAGTCGCGGGCGCTGGCGCCGGCCTGGGCGACGATGAAATTGGCGTCTCGGTCGCTGACCTCGGCCTTGCCGACGCGCGTTCCCGCAAGTCCAGCCTGCGTGATCAGGCTCGTGGCGCTGAAACCGCGCGGATTCTTGAAAATGCGTCCGGCGGCCTGAAAACTCAACGGTTGGCTCGCCTTGCGCTGAATCCAGGCTTTGCGCATCCGCTTGACAATGGCATCGGGAAGATCCGCCTCGAGTTCGAATTCAGCTGCAAGCAGGACCAGTTCATCCAGATTGCTCCAGCGGTAGGCGAAGCGCAGCTCGTCCCGCTCGCGCACCTGCACCTGGTCCTGGTCATCGAGCACTTCCACCTGGCGCACGTACTGTCCGATCTCACCGGAACGGTCGCCGGCGTTGCCGCGCAGGGCACCGCCAACCGTGCCCGGAATGCCGACGAGGGATTCAAGACCGGCCAAGCCATGACGGGCCGCCTCCGAGATCAGCGCCGATAACAGTGCACCGGTGCCTGTCCGGACGCGTTTCCCCTCGACGCTAATCTGCGTGAAGGCGGGCTCACTCAGGCGTAACACGACGCCGCGTACGCCTTCATCGCGTACCAGAACATTGCAGCCGCCGCCGAGGACGCGCACCGGCAACCGGAGCTGCAAGCAGCGCTGCACCACCGTCACCAGCTCTGCGCGCGAACGCGGCTGGACGAGCCAGTCGGCCGGACCGCCTAGCTTGAGATAGGTATAGGGAGCCAGCGCTTCGTCGCGTTTGACGATGTCCGCAAATGCTTCCAATCCGAGCTGCTCCACGCCATTGGGCATCAGAGGTTTCTCCGCTGGCCCCTGCCTCATCATAATAGGAACTGGGCCGGGGAATCGTCAACGCGAAGCGCCGGCTGTGGCTTCCTTGACTCCTGCCGGGGTGCGGGATAGCATCCGTGCAGGTGTTGCGGATCTGAAACGAGAGAAAGCCATGGCTCATCCCACGCAAATGTCGGCCACGGATACGGGCCTGCTGGTGATCGATGTCCAGGAGAAGCTGCTGGCCAAGATTCCTCAGGGGAATAAGCTGGTGCGGAACATTGCCTTTCTGGTCGATGGTGCCCGCCTGCAAGGGATGCCGGTCCAGGCAACGGAACAGTACCCCAAGGGACTCGGGCCGACCTTGCCGGAACTGGCCAAGCGCTTGCCGGAGCGGCCGGATAAGGTTGCATTCAGTTGCTGTGCTATTCCGTCCATCGTAGATAACTTTCAGCAGGCCGCGCGCCCCAAGGTCGTGCTGGCGGGCATGGAGACCCATGTCTGCGTGCTCCAGACGGCCCTGGACCTGTTGGCACAGGGCTTTCGCGTCTACATCCCGGTAGACGCCGTCGCCAGCCGTTATGCCACTGATCACGACTATGCCTTGCGGCGCCTGGAGCATGCCGGCGCCATCCTGACGACCAGCGAAACCGCCGTGTTCGAATGGGTCGGCGGAGCGGGCTCACCCCACTTCAAGGAGGTAAGCCGGCTCGTCCAGGAACGGATGAAGGCCATTGCGTCGGAGGGATGAAGGATGAATCTGGCTTCATTCATCCATCAACCTTCCAGAAGAGGAGTTTTTCGGTGCCACTACCTGGTCAGCTCAACCCGTCGCCGCGTGTTCTGCTCGGTCCCGGTCCCAGTGAGGTCCATCCGCGCGTGCTGACGGCGATGGCGACGCCCTTGCTGGGCCATCTCGATCCGGAGTTTCTGGGGATCATGAACGAGACCCAGGACCTGCTCCGTCGCCTGTTTCAGACGGCCAACCCGCTCACGTTCGCTGTCAGCGGGACCGGCAGCGCCGGCATGGAAACCTGCGTGGTCAACCTGATTGAGCCGGGCGATCGCATGGTGGTTTGTGTCAACGGCGTCTTCGGCCAGCGCATGACCGATGTCGCCCAACGCGCCGGCGCTGCGGTGACTACCCTCGAGCGCCCCTGGGGCGAAGTCTTCGACCTCCAGCAAATCCGTGAGGTGCTTAAGAAAGTACGTCCCAAAGTGCTCGGCATCGTTCACGCCGAGACCTCGACGGGCGCCTGGCAACCGGTGGCCGAGCTCGGCAAGCTCTGCCATGAGCACGAGACGCTTCTACTGCTCGATACCGTGACCTCGCTAGGTGGCGTCCCCGTGGCGCTGGACGCCTGGGAAGTCGATGCCGTCTACAGCGGCACCCAGAAATGCCTGAGCTGTCCACCTGGTCTGGCGCCGGTCTCGTTCAGCCCGCGGGCTGTCGATGCAATCAACCGGCGCAAGGCCAAGGTGCAGAGTTGGTACCTCGACATGACCATGGTCCAACGCTACTGGGGCGAGGAGCGCTTCTATCATCACACCGCGCCGATTACCATGATCTACGCCTTGCGCGAGGCGCTGCGGCTGGTCCACGAAGAGGGACTGGAACCGCGCTGGGCCCGGCATCTGCGCAATCATCAGGCGCTCAAGGCCGGCCTGGCCGCTGTGGGCATCAGTTATGCGGCCAAGGAGGGACACCAGTTGCCGATGCTCAACGCCGTGCGCATCCCGGCAGGCATCGAAGACCTGGCCACGCGCAAACATCTGCTGAGCGAGTTCGGCATCGAGATCGGCGGCGGCCTGGGCGAGTTCAAAGGCAAGGCCTGGCGCATCGGCCTGATGGGCTACAGCAGTCGGCCCAACAACGTGCTCCTCTTCCTGGCGGCCCTGGAGCAAGGCCTGCTCGCCCAGGGTGGCAAGTTCACGCCCGGAACCAGCGTGGCGGCGGCCAATCGGGCGTATCTCAACGATGAAGGATGAACGATGAACGCAGAGGCGAAGAGGAGTGTGCCATCATGAATGACGAATCCATACACCCTTCATCTTTCATCGTTCCGCGCTCCGAAGGCGGCTTTCCCGAGGTTCGGTCGCGGCGGCTGCGCTATCATCCGCTGCTCCGCAACCTGGTGCGCGAAACAGCGCTCAGCGTCCACGACTTCATCCTGCCCCAATTCGTCTGCCCTGGCCGCGGTGTCAAAAAGGAAATCGCGTCGATGCCGGGCAACCATCAGCTCAGCGTCGATCGTCTGGTGGACGAAGTCGGCACGGCGGCCGATCTCGGCATCCGTGCGTTCCTGCTGTTCGGCATTCCGACTTTCAAGGACGCAGTCGGCTCCAGCGCCCTGGCCGACGACGGCATTGTCCAGCAAGCGCTGCGGGCCCTGCGCACGGCCTACAAGGACTCGGTCCTGCTTCTGACGGACGAGTGCTTCTGCGAATACACCGACCACGGTCATTGCGGCATCCTGAGCGACCACGGTGGCCGGCGCGATGTCGATAATGATGCGACGTTGCCGCGCCTGGCGCAGCAGTGCCTCAGTCACGTGCAGGCCGGGGCGGATCTGGTCGCGCCCAGTGGCATGTTGGACGGCATGGTCCGGGCCATTCGCGCGGAGCTCGACACGGCCGGCTTCACCTGGGTGCCGATCCTGAGTTACGCGGCCAAGTACGCCTCGGCGTTTTATGGACCATTCCGCGATGCCGCCGAGTCGCCGCCGCAGTTCGGCGACCGCAGTGGGTATCAGATGGACCCGGCCAACGGCGACGAAGCGCTGCGCGAAGTCGCGCTCGATCTGGCCGAGGGAGCGGACATCGTCATGGTCAAGCCGGCGCTGGCTTATCTGGATATCATCCGCCGCGTGAAGGAGCGTTTCGGTGTGCCGGTGGCGGCTTATAATGTCAGCGGCGAATTCGCCATGGTGAAGGCGGCCGCCCAGCGCGGCTGGATCGACGAGCGGCGCGTGGCGTTGGAAATCCTTACCGGGATCAAACGGGCCGGAGCCGACATGATCCTCACCTACTTTGCCCGCGATGCCGCCCGCTGGCTCTCAAAAGGATGAACGATGAAGGATGAACGATGAACGAAAAAGGAACAATTCCGCTTCATTCATCATTCATCGTTCCTCGTTCATCGTTTGCCTGGAGGCTGACATGCGCGTGGGCCAACGCATCGGACCGTTCGACATCGAGCGCGAGCTGGGCAGCGGCGCGATGGGCTCCGTCTATCGGGCGCTGCACACGGAGACGGGCAAGCGCGTCGCCATCAAGGTCATCGCACCGGGCCTGGGTTGCAACGAAACCGCTCTGGCGCGGTTTGAGCGCGAGGCGGCCGTCCTCAAGCAGTTACACCATCCCAATATTGTGCGTTTGTATGCGACCGGGCGCTACCAGGGTACACCCTTTTATGCGATGGAATACATCGAAGGCGAGTCGCTGGACCGGGCGCTGTTGCGCCGGGGGCGCCTCACCTGGGAAGAGGTCGTCGAGCTCGGCAAGCAAACCTGCGCCGCCCTGCAACATGCGCACGATCAAGGCATCATTCATCGAGACCTCAAGCCGTCCAACCTCATGGTTGTGCCCGACGGCACACTCAAGTTGACCGACTTCGGCATCGCCAAGGACCTGGATGTCACGCCCCTCACCTCGGCCAACTGCACGGTGGGCACAGCGGCCTACATGTCGCCCGAACAGTGCCGCGGCGAGCGGAATTTGACGCATAAATCCGATCTTTATTCCCTCGGCGTGCTCTTCTACGAACTGCTGACCGGCCGCAAACCGTTCGAGGCGGAAACGACCATGGACATGTTCCTCCAGCACGTCCAGGGCACGTTCGAGCGGCCGTCTCGGTTGGTGCTGGACATTCCCGTTTGGCTCGACACGCTGGTCTGTCAGCTCCTGGAGAAAAAGCCCGAGTCCCGTCCTTTCGATGCCGCCACCGTGGCGACGGCGCTCAACCGGGTCGTGGAGAAGGTGGCGGCGCAGCAGAGCGCCGGGGTCGATGCGGCCAAGACACGGACCGTTGACCGCCCCCGCGCCGCGCGCAAGCCCGATGACACCGACAAGCAGGCCGCTCGCACGCTTCTGGATGGTCTGCACAAGGTGCGTCGCAAACGCCCGGTGCAGCCGTTTTATGAGAAAGCCTGGTTTCAGGCGGTGGCGATTTCCGCGTTGCTGCTGGCGATGGGAGGCGTCGTCTACCTGGCGTTCAAGCCGGCCAGCGCGGAGCAGCTGTTCCTGGAAGCGCAAAAGCTGATGCAGTCGGAGGAGACCTGGGACAAGGCCAAGGAGGGACCGATCGACGAGTTCCGCAAACGCTTCCCCAACCATCCCCAGGCCAGGCAAATGGGCGACTGGGTCGACCAGATCGAGGTGCACCAACTCGATCGGCAGCTCCGAAGCAAGTTTCGTCTAGCCCGCAACGTCGGACGGGATCTCGACCCCGAAACCGACGCCGAGCGCCTGGCCTTCCTCGCCATTCGCTATGAGGAGTTTGGCGACCTCGTCTTGGCGCGCGCCAGCTGGCAAGAGCTGCTGCTGCCAAAGTACGCCCGGGCGGAGGCGCAGCGGACCTATGTGCTCCTGGCGGGAAAGCGCGTTGCGGAATTGAGCACGCGAGTGCCCCAGGAGCTGGGCGAGCAGGAAGGGATGGCTAGCCGCGCCCTCGTTAACAAGAAGGTGGACGAAGCGCTCCAGTTAAAGGCGAAGGGCCAGACACGGGAGGCGCGGCTAATTTGTCTCGATATCATCGACCTCTACGACAGATTCCGCGAGGACCCGATTCTGGGTCAGCGGGTCAAGGAGGCCCGCAAGTTGCTTCTCCCCGAACCCAAGGCGGAGAGCGCGCCCGCGACGACCGGACCCTAGTGATCCGTCAAGCTTCGATTGACGCGTTCCGTAGGACGGCTCTCCCGAGCCGTCCTGTTGGGCCGGACGGCTCGGGAGAGCCGTCCTACCCATCCAATGAAGGTTGACAACCCACTAAGTCCGGCTATTTCCGGTCTTCCTTTGTCTTGGCAGGAGGTCTCCGAACTGGCTTATGAAACCGATCCGCATTCGTAGCCGAGAAGCGTTCCAACGCGCCTCTCGGGTCATCCCTGGTGGGGTCAACAGTCCAGCCCGCGCGTTCGGTGCCGTCGGGGGCCAACCCCTGTTCATTGCCCGCGGCGAGGGGCCGTACCTGATCGATCTCGATGGCAACCCGTACCTCGACTACGTCGGCTCCTGGGGGCCGCTCATTCTGGGGCATGCGCACCCGCGCGTGGTCGTGGCCGTCGAGGAGGCGCTGCGACGCGGCGCCAGCTTTGGCGCTCCAACCGAGCTGGAGACGCAGCTCGCCGAGCTCGTCATTGACGCTGTACCGTCGATGGAAATGGTTCGCTTCGTGAGCTCCGGGACGGAAGCATCCATGAGCGCTATCCGCCTGGCCCGTGGCTTTACCGGACGGGACTTGATTGTCAAGTTCGCCGGTTGTTATCACGGCCATGTGGACAGCTTGCTGGTGCAGGCCGGCTCGAGCGCCACGACACTTGGTGTGCCGAACAGTCCGGGCGTGCCGCAAGGTTGCATCGCCGATACGCTCGTGCTGCGTTACAACGATGTGGACGAACTCGCGGTGGCTTTTGAAGTTCACGGAGCGCAAATCGCCGGCGTGATCTTGGAGCCGGTGGTCGGCAACATGGGACTGGTGGTCCCTCGGCCGGAATTCCTGAGCGAGCTACGCCGGCTGACCGACCGGCACGGCACGCTGCTGATCTATGATGAGGTGATGACTGGGTTTCGCCTGGCCTACGGTGGAGCCCAGCAGCTCTACCACCAGATGCCGGACCTGACCGTGCTGGGCAAGATCGTCGGCGGCGGTTTGCCGGTAGGCGCCTATGGCGGGCGAGCCGATATCATGCAGCAGGTCATGCCGGCGGGACCGGTGTTTCAGGCAGGCACCCTCTCGGGCAATCCGTTGGCGATGGCGGCCGGCCTTGCGACCTTGCAGGAGCTGCGCGATCATCCGCCCTATGCCCGCCTCGAAACGCTTGGCCGGCTGCTGGCCGAGGGACTGGATCAGGCGGCGAGTGCGGCCGGTGTGCCGCATCAGCTGGCGCGCGTCGGCAGCATGTGGACCCTGTTCTTCAATCCCGATCCGGTGACGGATTACGATGTGGCCCGCCGTAGCGACACGGCTCGGTTTGGGCGCTTTTTCTGGGCGATGATGGACCGGGGCATTTACTTGCCATGCAGCCAGTTCGAGGCGGCGTTCCTGTCGGTGGCGCATACCGAGCAGCACGTGGAGCAGACGCTGGCGGCCGCGCGCGAGGCTCTGGCAGAAGTGGCCTGAAGCGAACCGCTGTGCCGCTGCTGCCTACTCGTCGTCCAATTCCATGGAGGCACAGATGGCGCGCAGTACCGGCTCGTGTTTGTCCAGTTCGAGGTCGTTCATCTGGCACAGCACCAGAACGGTACCGCGCGAGCTGTAGAAGCTGCGTGTCCAGCAGGTATTGGTCAGGTCGAGGCTGATGAAATGGATGTCGTGCCCGATGGCCGGCTGACCGGCGAGGGAATCAACGCAATCGTCAGCTTCCAGCTCGGGATACTCCTCGCGCAGTGCGTCCAGGGCGGCGTCGGCCAGGTGATCGGTGCTGGGCATATCCTCGCGCAGGCAGACCATTACGAAGGCCGTCTCCGGACTCTGGACCGAGACGGTCCAGCCGGCCTCGTTGTCTTCACGCTCCAAGCGCCAGTTTTCCGGGTAGCGAAAACGAATACCCCCATCCTCGAATTGTGCTGCCATCATCCACCGCCTTGTCAGGGAAACCAAGAGATTACTTCATTTTACCAGGCGCCGGAAGCCGTGAACAGGACTGGGAACCGGGAAAAGGGGCCGGCGAGAGACGGAGGAATTCGCCGCGCAGAAGTGTGGACCGCACTGAAGGCAATCGCTAGTGTAAGGCGCAGGCAAGGCCAAGGAACTAGACGAACCTGGAGCACTTCTCCTCGGTCTACAAGAACGGAACCGGTTCCATCTGGGGAGGCTCACAGAAGGCCGCGTGGTGGAATGGCAGACACTGGGGACTTAAAATCCCCTGGGAGGTAACTCCCGTGCGGGTTCGAATCCCGCCGCGGCTAATGACACACGGCAAATCGCGCCAGGAGCTTGGACCCACCCTCCTGCGGCGCCCCTCCTGCCGGATGGCAGGGCTCTTCACTCTCGGCGGAGTCTGTCAGGTCGAGACCAGTTCCCGGGGCGGGCTTCCGCGGAGGAACCGCTTGATCGGTTCGGGTTCCTGTGCGGCCAAGTCGTCAAGCACCTTCATCGTACAGGGCGCGAGTAACTCGATGCCCAGGAGCAGTCCATTGGCGTCATAGTCCACGAAAGCCTTGCCCTCGACCGCCTCTCGGGTCTCGGCGACATCGCCCTGCCGGACGCGCAGATAAGCGGTCCGAACGGCTCCCGTCTTCTCATCCACTGAGACTTGGAGTTCGGGCACAAAGTCCGGCATGGTCGCTTCTCCTCACGGGCGACGACTATCTCGGCAATCCTTTCGGTCGGTCCCTGTCACTCTAGACACCGAACCGAACGTAGCCGAGCAGACGCCCCCCGCAACAAGATATAGAGCTCAATGGCACCAGCGGCTGGTGCAACTGGACAGCCGGCGGAGGCGGACCCGTTGCGAAGCTCCCCCGCCGGAGGTATCGTGTCACGGGATCCCGATGGCTGTTGATGCGTCTTGGGGGCCCTGGTCATGCCGCGCTGCCCCGCCTGCTCGCTGGAGATCCTGGAAGGCAGTCGCTTCTGCCCAGGCTGCGGCGCCGCGCATCCCGCCAGCGCTCCGGAGCCGACTGGCCCCTACCAGCCCGCCTCCGAGAGTTCCAGTCCCCTGCCATCTCCCCTCCCACCGGTCCACCAGCCGCGCTTCCTAACTGGCCAGCTGCTCGCCGGGCGCTATCGCCTCGTGGCACTGCTGGGCAAGGGCGGTATGGGAGAAGTCTACCGCGCCGACGATATGACGCTGGGGCAGTCCGTCGCCCTCAAGTTCCTGCCGGAAGGGCTAGCCCACGACTCCGACCGCCTGGCCCGGTTCCACCAAGAGGTGCGAATCGCGCGGCAGGTTTCCCACCCGAACGTCTGCCGCGTGTTTGACATTGCCGAGCACAACGGCCAGCCGTTCCTTACGATGGAGTACGTCGATGGCCAGGACCTGGCCGGGCTGCTCAGGCAGGTGGGGCGGCTGCCGGAGGAAAAGGGGATCGAGATCGCCCGGCAGTTGTGCCTGGGGCTGGCGGCGGCGCACGACCAGGGGGTGCTGCACCGCGACCTGAAGCCCGCCAACGTCCTGCTCGACGGCAGAGGCCAGGTCAGGATCACCGACTTCGGCTTGGCCGGCTTTGTGGAGAACGCGAACGAGGCGAACCTGAGTGCGGGCACACCGGCCTACATGGCCCCCGAGCAACTGGCGGGTAAGGAAGTCTCGGTGCGAAGCGATCTTTTCGCCCTGGGCCTCCTTCTCTATGAGTTGTTCACCGGCAAGAAGGCGTTCCCGGCGAAGACGCCCGCCGAGCTGCGGCGCCTGCACGAGGAAGGAACCCCCTCCAAGCCCCGCAGCCACGTCAGCGGCTTGAATGCGGCCGTGGAGCGGGTGATCCTGCGCTGCTTAGAAAAAGAGCCGAAGGACCGGCCGAAGTCGGCGTATGAGGTGTTGGCCGGGCTGCCCGGCGGCGATCCGCTGGCCGCCGCCGTCGCCGCCGGCGAGACGCCCTCCCCGCGGCTCGTCGCCGACGCTGGCGGCGAAGGGGCGATTCGGCCAGGGATAGGGCTGGTCCTGCTCGGCGTGGTCATCGCCACCATCTTCCTGGTCGCCCTGCTGGCCGACCGGGTGATGCTCTTCCGCAAGGTGCCGTTGCCCGAGCCGCCCGAGGTGCTGGCGCGGCGGGCGCGGCAAATCCTGGAGCACTGCGGCCACCCGGAGCCGCCGGCGGACTCGGTCTATCATTTCCGCGTCAACGCCGAAGTCTTGCTGCACATCCTGCGCGAAGACCCATCACCGGGCCGCTGGGACAACCTGGCGACGGTGCGCCCCACGCCCCTCTACTTCTTTTACCGGCAGAGTCCCCAGCCGCTCGCCCCCTACACCAGCAATTCGGGCGAGTTGCAATACCACCTCGTTACGGACGACAACCCGCCGCCGACGCTGCCGGGGATGGCCGGCGTTCAGCTGGACCCAAGAGGCCGGCTGCTCCGGCTGTATGCGATCCCACCACGGAAGTCGGACGAGCCGGAGACCCCGGCCCGACCCGAGTGGGGTCGATGGTTCGACAAGGAAGCGATCGGCTTTGCCTTGGAGGATCTAGAGAAAGCCGACCCGCAATGGGCGCCACCGTGCGCCTGCGACCGGCAGGCGGCCTGGGTCGGGGCACTGCCCGACCGCCCCGACTTCCCGCTGCGTGTCGAGGCGGCGGCCTACCGCGGACGCCCGGTGTATTTCGAGGTCATGCCCGCGTGGCGGGAGGCCGAGCGGGCAGACCAGTCCTTGGGGGGTGTTCTCTTTCGCGAAGCCATGGGCTTCGCCTTACTGCCTGGGGTGGTACTGCTGGCGATCCGCAACCTATACCGAGGCCGGGGGGACGTGCGCGGGGCCGTGCGCCTGGGGCTGGCTATCCTTGCGGTCACGGCGGGGGCGTGGCTCTTCGGCGGCCATCACACCCTATCGCAGGAAGCGTCGCAGCTCGTCCTGGTTCTGGGGTTCGGGGGCTGGCTCGCCCTCCTCTACGGCCTCAGCTACCTGGCGCTGGAGCCGGCCATCCGGCGGCGCTGGCCGTGGCAGATCACCGCCTGTAACCGCCTGCTGGACGGCCGGCTGCGCGACCCGATGGTCGGGCGCGACCTGCTCCTCGGCCTGGCCTCCGGGGCCCCGGTGATGCTCGTCTACCGAGTGGGATGGTTGTCGGCGACGTGGGCCGGCGTCCCGCCGCCGCCGCCCCTCACGGGGACCAGTCCGTTTGCGCTTCAGATCCCCGGGCCGCCGACGCCGCTCTACGTCGTGCTCTCCGTCCTAACCGTCCCGATCATTATCCCCGTCCTGTATCTGTTGTTGTCCTTCGCGTTCTTCCTGGTGCTGCGGCGGGAGTGGCTGGCCTGGGGGGCGTTGTGGCTGTTATTCGTAGCGCTGTTCGCAGTCCCGCTACTCGGCCCGAGTGCGACCGGCAACGCCGTGACCCTCTTCTGGTACGGGCTGCGCGTCGGCCTGGCCGTCTTCGTCCTGGCCCGCTTCGGACTGCTCGCTTTCGCAGGCTCGCTATTTAGTAGTGAGCTGCTGGCGCTGGCCCCGCTGACGGCGGACTTGTCGGCGTGGTACGCCTACCAGGGCATCCTCCTGGCTCTGGTCGTGATCGGGCTGGCCGCCTATGCGTTCGCTATCGCGACGCGCGGCCAGCGGCTGTTCCGCGAGGGGTTCTTCGGCGATGAGTGACAAGCAATTTCGCCCTCGACTCCAAACAGAGTTTGGGAACGAGGAAAAAATGTTGTAGGCGCGGATCCTTTTCGTGCACTTAATAGTTTAAGAGACGAAAGGTCACCCCGGAGAACCCAGGACATGGCCACTGCACAACTCGGCAGCGTACTTCAGTACATCCGTATGAGGCGTAGCGAGTAGGAAAAGCATTGCTTAGCGGTGCGCAGCCAATTTCCAGAAGAGGATGATTGCTTTGCTTCAGGAGAGTGCTTGGGTCGATCGCGCCAGCACCCGCGCTCCTGGTTGACGACCCTGAGTTGCAGCCCGACCGCTTAAGCTGAGGAATTCCTAGCCACTTCTCTGCCGACCACCTGGGTCTGCCCGACCCATCCCACCAGCAAGGAAACTTGGCATGCCACTTGCACCTAACTGCCGGGACGCTCTATCGAAGAGTGAATTATACAGGAGAGGCAATTGTGTACGGCCTGCCAACAACGCGTCTCACGCTCTCGACTGTCCCTAAACCTACCCCTGCCAACTCCGCTGAAGCACTGCTCACGGATACCCGGGCTGGTCTAACCCCAACTCAGAGGATACAAGGGAAGCTGTTTTCGCTTCTCCAACGCAACCTGCTCCCGGTCCGCCACGCGTCCTTGCGAACCGCCTCTCGTAGCCCTGGTCGATCCGACGGGATTATTCCTCAAGATTTCTACTGTCCTCGCTTCACGGGAAGGGTATGCTAACCATCTGCTGCCTGCGTTCGGATGCTCCGTTTCGGAGCGACACGGAGGTCCCTGCTGGAGGAGGCCCAGACGCTAGTCCTGTTAGCCTACATCGAGGTCCCCCGCCGTCGGCAGCCGCCGACGGTGCGAGTAGTTACAACGACGTCACCTGCCCCACTTCTTGCTTCAGGAGCCCCACAATCGTTTCGTAAGAACACACATTCACGAGGAATTCCCACTTTTTGCTCTTCGCGTCGTCCTTCGCCCCCCTGATTTCAGCGCGGTGAGTGAGCAAATCACTGCTGTGCATGCTTGACAAGGCCTGATCAAGGACGGCCCCGCACGCCTCATGGTGCGGTCGCCCAGGAACAGGACACGTTTCTTTGATCGCCCGCTGAACGGCAAGTAACTGGTCCGTCTACCTCTGCGGTTCTCCGGTCTTTGTGAAGGAGGCTCGACGATGAGAGATGCTTGGTCGCTTCGCCTGGTCCGTCCCCAATTGCAACACTCCCCGCCCACGCGGGAGCACCGATCTCGACCTCGAAGGAGACACTTCCGGCCGGAAGTGGTGTACTTGGAAGAGCGCTGCCTGCCCTCCACCATCACCGGGCAAGTGTTCAACGATCTCAACAACAACGGCAAGCAAGATCCGGGAGAACCCGGTTTGGCCGGCTGGACGGTTTACCTGGACAACAACGGCAACGAACGTTTCGATCCTGGCGAGCCGAGCATGACGACCGACAGCAATGGCAACTACAGCTTCACCAACCTGGGGCAGGGCTCCTATCACGTGCGCGAGGTGGTGCCGCCGGGTTGGACACAAACCACGGGCAATCCGTTTAATCTGGACCTCTTCAACAACTCCAACCTCACCATCGGCGGGATCAACTTCGGCAACTTCCAGGTCAGTCAGACGGGCCAGGCCGGCAGTAGCACGACGGTGAACTCCTCGCTCAATCCGTCGGGACCCGGCCAGCCGGTGACCTTCACGGCCACCGTGAGCGCCACGCCCCCCGGCACCGGCACGCCGACCGGCACCGTCACCTTCGATGACGGCACGACCAATC
>JBGQLF010000052.1:0-15359 GCA_041499985.1 Gemmataceae bacterium | reverse complement strand
CACCGGGAAGATCAAAGTCGACGGGGCTTCGCCGATCGGAGTCCTCGCACAGGCGCTGCCAGCTTTGCCCCTCGTCACGCGTCAGCCACACCTCGACTTTGCCGATGCCGCTCGGCCCCTGTTGCTCGATCTGGTATTCCAGGCTGATATGGGTGGTGTTGAGCAGCTGACGGCGGCCGGGTTCGGAAGTGCGGGAGGTGCGCTCCGGCACGACGGGAACCGTGGCGGACACCAACGTGAGCGGCGCTCGCATGGCCGAGGCGGACGTGCTGAAGTTGATCTCGGCCGTGGCGGCATTTCCCGCGCGATCGGTGGCCGTGGCGCGCACCAGACCGGTCCAGGGCTGTTCCTCCCGATCGTGAAACAGCTCCACTGAGCCGGGCAAGGTCTCCATGACGCGCCAGGTCTTGGCGGTCGTCTGATACTCCACCTTGACGGTGCGCGGGTCGGGATTGGCATCACGCATCTCACAGCGGAGGACTCGCTTTCCAGGCGTCGCCGCCGGCGCCAGGCTGAGGTTGATCTCGGGTGGCTCCGTATCGACCACAACAATTAATCCGGGGGCTGCCCGAGTAATGTCCGCCGGCACCGCCTTGCCGACTTTGTCCACCGTGACGACTGTGAACCAGTACTCATCATCGCGCGGCGCGCTGAACGAGAAATACCCCTGGCTGGGGAGCGCCGATTCTTTCAGACTCCAGCCCTCCCCGCTGCTCCGGGCATACAGGCGGACTTCCTGGATCTCCAGGCGATCGGCGTCGGAGAGCTTCAGCGGCAAACGGAATTGGGCTTTGTTCGTGAAGACCTTGTTGGGCAAGGTCTCCGTGTCTGCCGGGACCTGCGCCCGACAAACCGACAGGGAAACAGGGAGACAGGGAGAGAAGGAGACAAGGAGTGCCAGGACAGCGGACAGAATCCGGGCTAAGGCGTTCATTTCTCTTTGTCTCCTTGTCTCCTTGTCGATTCTCTTCATCGCCGACACTCCCTCCGCAATTCGGCTCGCGGCGTCTCGATCCTCGGCGGCGTCATCCTGGCGCTACACAGAAGTCGAGCACGCGCTCGGCGGTCCGGCGCGTGGGCACATCAATGACCTGAATGGACAGCGTATAGGGACCGGGCGGCAGGTCCGGCACGCGAAAGCTGCAATTCAGGAAATAGTCGTGCCGCGGTGTGTGGCTGAGGTCAGGCTGCCCCTCGGGGAAGTCCTGCCGCCAAACGACCTGGTTGTGGATGTCACGGATGCGGACGGAACTCGCCAGTCGCGTCCGGTAGATGGGGCCATTGCCTTCAATGGTGAAGTTCTGGAGCTCGACATAGACCTGGACGAGGGTGGTCGGCCGAAAGCTGTGTTGCGGCGGAAAGAGTTCGAAGGAGCCGAATTTTTCGATCCAGCGGCAGAAACACATCTTGGTGATCGCCAGGGCCGCCAACGGCCGGAGCGGCGCCATGACACTGTTCAGCTGGCCCAGGATGGCCGAGATTTCCTCGGGCTTGGCCCGTGCCAGGTTCCCTTCCGACAGCCTTGCGGCTAACGGCAGCAAGGCAAGCAGTAACTCCTGATTGGGTTTGTCGAATCCTTCCACAAAGGCCACCGCCTCGGCCGGTTGCTTTGCCAAGCAGCACCGGAGGGCCGCGACCACGGGAGCTTCTTGGGGTGGTGGCGCCTGTTCCGTGGAGAGCGCCGGAGCGGAGCGCGCGAAGTCCGGCATCGGCTGCAATGAAGGCGTGGCGATCAATCTGCTTTCCGCTGGCGGTTCCGGTGGCCCAGGGAAAGGCGTCGTTGTGAAAGAGGGGTCGGAGACAGTTGCGGGTGTGGGATAGTGCGTTCGTTCTAGTTGCCGGAAAAGCTCACCGGTATCCTGGGTGCGTGGCAGGGGATGGTACGGCGAAGTGGATTGCGTAGAGTTTGGCGGCGATTCCTGCGCCGTAATGACCCTGGCGGCCCCTGTGTTGTTCGGCAACCGATTCGGGTCCTCGCAGGTCTGGCAGTTCGTGGAGGCACAGCCGGGCGCCAGGCTGGCGCATAGAGCAATGCCCACGACGAGGACCCAAGCACGCCCTGTCATCCGTGACCTCGACGATTCCGTTCGGCCAGCCGAGCATACCGGCGCCAAGAGGCGGGACCATAGTCATCTCGGCGTCTGGGATCAAGAGCAGAATCAGTGAGTGGCAAGTGGTAGAAGGCACGGGCTTGCCACGCCCCTCATTACCACTCACCACTCACCACCCACTACTCTGGCCATCCGCGAGTGCCTCAGTACAACGGTCCTTGACAGGATTCAACAACTGGGGAACTAGAGCATGGATCTCTTGAGTCACGACATCCTCATTGTCGGCGGTGGGGGCGCTGGATTGCGCGCAGCCATTGCCATCGGCGAGGAGGATCCGCGGCTGAGCGTCGGGGTCGTCTCCAAGGTTTACCCGATGCGCAGCCATACCGTGTCCGCCGAGGGCGGAGCCGCCGCCGTCATCAAGCCCAACGACAGCCTCGACGACCACGCCAAGGATACGATTACCGGAGCCGATTGGCTCGCCGACCAGGACGTCGTCGAGGTCTTCGTCAAGGAAGCGCCCGCCGAGATGATTCAGCTGGAACACTGGGGCTGTCCGTGGAGCCGCGATCCCGATGGCCACGTTGCTGTGCGACCGTTCGGGGGCATGAGGATTGAGCGCACGTGGTTCGCCGCGGACAAGACCGGTTTCCACATGTTGCACGCGCTGTTCCAAACGTCGCAGAAATACCAAAACGTTACGCGCTACGATGAATGGTTCGTGACCCGGCTGCTGATGGAGGACGGCCGGGTACAGGGTGTTGCTGCCATCGAGTTGCGCACCGGCCAGGTCCGCGCCCTTGGTGGCAAGGCAGTCATCTTGTGCACCGGGGGAGCCGGCCGCATCTTTCCGTTCACCACCAATGCTGCCATAAAGACCGGCGACGGCATGTCCCTGGCCTATCGCATCGGCGCTCCGCTCAAGGACATGGAGTTTGTGCAATACCACCCGACCGGACTGCCGGGCACAGGTATATTGATCACCGAGGCAGCCCGCGGCGAAGGCGGGATCTTGGTGAACAAGGATGGCTATCGCTATCTTCAGGATTACGACCTGGGTCAACCGGTCGATGTGCACGACTCCCGGCATCCGCAGAAGAAGACGATGGAACTGGGGCCTCGCGATCGCCTGTCGCAAGCGTTCATGAAGGAACGCGAGAAGGGCCGGACCATCATGGGGCCGTACGGCGATATCGTGCACCTCGATGTGCGCCATCTCGGCGAGAAAAAGATCAACAAGAAGATCCCCTTCGTTCGTGAGCTGGCGAAGAACTACGTCGGCATCGACCCGGTCTACGAGCCGATCCCCGTCCGGCCGGTGGTCCACTACATGATGGGTGGCGTGAGCACAGACATTCACGGCGCCACCCCAGTGCCGGGGTTGTTCGCTGCTGGCGAATGCGCCTGTGTCTCCATCAACGGCGCCAATCGCCTGGGGTCGAATTCGCTGACAGAGCTGCTCGTTTTCGGCGCCCGGGCCGCACGCAGCGCTGCCCGGTTCGCCGCCCAGCATCCCAACCTCAATGGACGGGCCCTGACGGCGCAGGCGGAAGAGGAGCAGCGACAGATCGCGCAGCGCTGGTTCCATGGCCAGGGCCGCGAGACACTCGCCAATATCCGCGTTGCCCTGAACAAGACCATGGAGGAGGGCGCCGGGATCTACCGCACGGAAGTGTCGTTGCGCCAGACCTGCGAGACGATCCGCCAATTGAAGGAGCGCTTCAAGCAGGTGGGCATTACCGACAAGAGTCTTAGCTTCAACACCGAGCTGACGGCGGCACTGGAGTTGGGCTTTCTGCTGGACGCGGCCGAGGCGGTGGCCTGTAGCGCCCTGGCCCGCCAGGAGTCCCGCGGTTCCCATCAGCGTACGGACTTCGCCAAGCGTGACGATCAGCGCTACTTGAAGCACTCGATGGCATACCACACCGACGGCGATCCCCGTATCGCCTATCAAGACGTCGTGATTACCCGTTGGCCTCCGGGAGAGCGTGTTTATGGCAGTACCAAGTGATGGGGGGAAGACGGTTACCCTGGAGGTCTTCCGCTACCTACCCGAACAGGAGGCGCAGCCCCGCTTCCAGACCTACACCGTCCCGTTTCGCCAAGATTGGGTCGTGCTCGATGCGCTCAATTACATCAAGGACGAGATTGATGGCACTCTTAGCTATCGCTGGTCGTGCCGGATGGGTGTCTGCGGCAGCTGCGGCATGATGGTCAATGGCGAGCCGAAATTGACCTGTGCCGCCTTCCTAAAGGATTACTATCCCCAGACGATTCGCGTCGAGCCGTTGAACAACTTCCCGGTCATTCGCGACCTGATCGTCAACTTGGACGATTTCCTGCACAAGCTCAAGGAACTGAAGACCTGGCTGATCCCCAAGGATCCGAAGCCGGTCAGCGAAGGCGAGTTTTTGCAGACGCCGGAGCAACTGGCCGACTACAAGCAATACAGCATGTGCATCAACTGCATGCTGTGCTACGCGGCGTGCCCCGTATACGGCCTGGAGCCACGCTTTCTGGGGCCGGCGGCGATCGCCCTGGCCCAGCGTTATAACCTCGACTCGCGCGACGGCGCCAAGGACGAGCGTGCCCACATGGTGTCCAGCAGCGAAGGCATCTGGGAATGCACGTTTATCGGCGAATGTAGCCGGGTTTGCCCCAAGAAGGTCGATCCGGCCGGCGCGATTCAGCAGGCCAAGGCGATCAATACGCAAGACTGGTGGCTGTCGTTTGTCTTGCCGCGAGGCAATAAGTGAGCGGCGCTCTGGGAGTTTGTGCCGATGAAGACCAAGGAATACATCCGCCCGATGCCCGCGACGTGGTGGCTGCACAACCATCACCTGACCCTGTTCATGATTCGCGAGCTGACCAGCGTTTTCGTCGCCGGCTACGCGGTCCTTCTCCTGGTCATGGTCTGGCGCCATGGCCAGGGCGAGCTGGCGTTCCACAGCTTCTACGAAGCTCTCAAGAGTCCTCTGTCCATTCTCCTCCAACTCGTCGCGTTGGCCTTCGTCTTGTACCACTGCATCACCTGGTTCAATCTGACGCCGAAGGTGATCATCCTCCGGCAGGGCGAGGAAAAGGTCAGTCCGGTGCTGATTGCCGGCGCACATTACGTGTTGTGGCTGGTGGTCTCGGTGATTGTGTTGCTGGTGGTGCTTTAAAGTCTCTCTTCACAGGGTACCATGGCCAAATCCAATGAGCCGTTTTGGTGGGCGTTCTTCGGCGCGGGCGGCATGGTGGCTGCGCTGTTGATGCCGGTCACGATCCTGCTGACGAGTATCGGTGTGGCCGCCGACTGGGTGACCGAACCCCAGTTGCGCAGTCTGCTAGCCAACCCGTGGGTACGCCTCTACCTGTTCGTCGTCATCTCGCTGCCGCTGTTTCACTGGGCCCACCGCTTCCGGTACACGCTGGTCGATCTCGGGCTGAAATCGGGCCGGGCCGTGATTGCCGTGCTGTGTTACGGCTGCGCGATCCTCGGCACAGTGCTGGCCGCGTTTCTTTTGGTGGGCCTCTAAGTAGCAGGCAGCACCCTCGGGAGAATTTCCATGAAGGCAATGGGAACGCTGGCACCTATGCTGCTCCTCGCCCTCGCCGGGCCGGCGGTCGCGGACGAGTTGGGGGACGAAGGCTTTGCCCAGTCCGGAGAGGTGAAGATCCACTATGTCACGCAGGGCAAGGGGCCCTTGCTGGTGATGCTGCACGGGTTCCCGGACTATTGGTACACCTGGCGTGACCAGATGCCGGCGCTCGCCCAGCACTTCCAGGTCGTAGCCGTCGATCTGCGTGGCTACAACAAGAGCGATCAACCCAAGGGCGTGGATAACTACACCGTGGACAAGCTCGTGGAAGACGTCCACGCGGTGTTGATGCACTTCAAGCGAGAAAAGGCGGTGATCGTCGGTCACGATTGGGGCGGAGTGATCGCCTGGTCGTTCGCCATGGCCCATCCGGACAAGACCGACCGGCTGATTGTCTTGAATCTGCCGCATCCCAAAGGGATGCTGCGCGAATTGGCCACCAATCCCGAGCAGCAGAAGAACAGCCAGTACGCCCGCAACTTCCAGCAGCCCAATGCCGGGGCCCTGATCCCCGTTGATCTGCTGGCCAGCTGGGTGAAGGAACTCGAGGCGCGCAAGAAATACCAGGAAGCCCTACGGCGCTCGTCTCTGGAAGGGATGCTCAATTACTACAAGGCCAATTACCCGCGCGAGCCTTACAAGGACGATCGGGATTTCCCCCCGGTGAAGTGTTCGGTGTTGATGATTCACGGTTTACAGGATCCGTATCTTTTGCCGGGCGCTCTGAATGACACGTGGAAGTGGATCGAGAAAGACCTGACGCTGGTGACGCTGCCCAAGGCCGGCCATTTCGTGCACCGCGATGCGCCGGAGTTCGTCACGCAGACGATGGTGCGATGGTTGACACAGGGACAGGGCAGGTAACGATTCGAGGTCCTCCTTCACTTATCTATAGAT
The DNA here is from genome assembly GCA_041499985.1 of Gemmataceae bacterium. Lineage (GTDB taxonomy): Bacteria > Planctomycetota > Planctomycetia > Gemmatales > Gemmataceae > JBGQLF01. Next base: position 8,827 of record JBGQLF010000052.1, on the reverse strand, counting down.
ATTGCTCCGGTGGCCCACGTGCGTCACCCTTACCTGCCGTGCCGAATCGTCAATGAGATAACAGATACGATACTGTCCAACGCGGATCCGCCACTCGGCACTGCCAATCATCTTCAGGCAACCCCGGGGACGAGGGTTCACTGCGAGTGCGCGGATCGCGCTCTGAAGACGCTGATAGATGCTTCCATGAAAACGATCCAGCTCATGTTGAGCGGCCGCAGCCAGGCGAACCGTGTAGTTCATGGTTGGTTTTCTGCACGGCGAGACGTATATTCGCTAAACAGTATCCCTTCTCCGGTGTCCTGCAATCGGTTCAATCGGCAACAGAGGCTGTCATATTCATCCTGGAGCTTGGGCGACAGCTTCTCCCAATCGAACTGACCGTGCTTGGCGATGCAGCGCTTCTCGATAGCCCGTACTCGCGCCAGCCAGGCCGCTCCCTCCTGCATTCCCGGCGGCCAGAACTCGGGTTCGGTCACGTTGCCCCGTACTAGCAAGGCCACGTACGCCACCGGATCCAGCGTAACGGCAGCGGGCTTACCGTTAGACTTGGTCGCGAATTTGGGTGCGGGGATCCAATTCAGACTTTGCTTCGTAGCCATGATGACCTCCCACGCTTTCAGGAACATGCGCATTATAGCACCCAGCCGAGCCGACCATCCGCAGAGCTGATCCCTCTTCAGCGGCACCACCATTACGTTCGCCAAACGCAGGGTTTCCGCACGCCACTTGCGTTAATCTGACTGCGGTCGGCCATCTGCCTTCAATTGGAACGCGCGCGCAACCCGATAACTCTCTTGCCCGCCTCGGATCACCAGGTATCGATTCAGGGAAGGAGAGGTAGCATGCAGCGGAATTTGGCGCGCGCCGTCCTGGCCTTGGTGCTGGGTTTGGGGGTCTTGGCAGGGTTGATCCGTGCGGAGACGCCGCCTCCACCGATGGCGGCGGATTACTCTGTCCAGTCACACGCCCTCCAACCGATCCCGAGCGCGGAGCCGTACACGGCTAGCGCTGCCGATGCCGACTACGAGGGAACACCAGTCCGCGCAGGTATCCTGCACTGGCATCCCGTGAAGGACTATTTCCACAATCATCCCACGATTTGTTGCTGGGCACACCACAACACGCTGGGCTGCGGCAGCTTCCATTCTGATTTCAACTTCATTTTCGGATCCTGCCATACGTTTTACGGGGAACCGTGCGCCAAGGGTCCGCAGCCGCCACCGATGCCGCCGGGGTATGGCTATGGTCTGCCTGGATATGGCCCCAGCCCAACAAGTTGCCGTTGCCCGTGACGATTTCCGTAAACTAGCTTTGGCGTTGCCGGTGGATGGATGGTTTTGCCACAGCGAGTAACTACGGCAGATGAGTCACGCGCCGGATCCGTCCCACGACCAACCCAACCCGCGTCCAAGCGGCGGGTTGATCCCTGTTGCCATGACGTCGAGCCCTCGGGCCGTGGACCCGGTCTGCGGCATGACCGTCGATCCGACCACGGCCCGAGCGGCTGCCACTTATCAAGGGCAGACCTTTTACTTCTGCTGCCACTCCTGCCAGCAACGGTTTCAAGCGGATCCCAAGCAGTACTTGCAGCCTCGGGGCGCAGAATCCCCAGCGCAATCGATCCGAGCGGCCGACGTCGAATACTTCTGCCCCATGGATCCGGAAGTCGTCAGCAATCGGCCAGGGAGCTGCCCCAAATGCGGTATGGCTCTGCAACCGCGCACGGTCACGTTACAGGAAGGACCGAATCCTGAACTGTCGGACATGAGCCGCCGGTTCTGGCTCTCACTCCTCTTCGGTTCGCCCGTGCTGCTCCTGGCCATGCTCGAGATGCTGCTGAGTCGGCATCTGCTGGAGCCGACGATGGCGAACGTGCTCCAGACCGTGCTGTCGACCATGGTGGTCCTGTATTGCGGCGCGCCGTTCTTCGTCCGCGCCTGGATTTCCCTGGTCAACCGCAGCCCAAATATGTTCACGCTGATTGCACTTGGGGTCGGCGCGGCGTACCTCTATAGCTTGGTCGCAGTCTCGCTACCGCAGATCTTCCCACTGAGCGTTCGTCAAGGCGGCATGGTGGAGCCTTACTTCGAGACCGCAGTGGCCATCACCTTGCTTGTGCTCCTCGGTCAAGTGCTCGAGATTCGGGCACGCGGCCGTACCAGCGCCGCCCTGCGCGAACTACTTGGCCTGACGCCGAAGACGGCCAGGCAGGTCACCCCCGAAGGTGCCGAGGTGGACATTCCTCTGGAGCGCGTGCAGCCAGGGGATCTCCTGCGCGTGCGGCCGGGCGAGAAGGTGCCGGTCGACGGCGTCGTCACCGCGGGCCGTAGTGCGGTCGATGAATCCATGCTCTCTGGCGAGCCGATACCCGTGGAAAAGGAACCCGGAACCAAGCTGAGCGCCGGTACCCTCAACGGGAGCGGCACTTTGCTCTTGCGCGCCGAGCGCGTTGGCGCCGATACACTGCTGGCCCAAATTGTCCGCCTGGTCAGCGAGGCTCAGCTGAGCCGCGCGCCGATTCAGCGACTGGTCGATCGAGTGGCCGGGTATTTTGTGCCGGCGGTGGTGGCGACCGGCGTCCTAACGTTTGTGTTATGGCTAGTGCTCGATCCTCGGCCGGATCGCTTGGCACACGCTTTGGTGAATGCGGTCGCGGTATTGATCATCGCGTGTCCGTGTGCCCTCGGTCTGGCGACGCCGATGGCGGTCATGGTGGGCACCGGAAGAGGGGCGCAACAGGGAATCCTCATCCGAAATGCGGAGGCCTTGGAGGTCCTGCACAAGGCCGACACGCTGATCGTCGACAAGACCGGGACGCTGACAGAAGGCAAACCTCGGCTCGTTGGCGTGGAGCCCGCAGAGGGCTTCACGACAAACGAGTTGCTTCGGCTTGCCGCCAGCCTGGAGCGCGCCAGCGAGCATCCGTTTGCTGCTGCCATCGTGCGCGGCGCGGAGGAGCGCGGCGTTTCTCTTGCCGAAGTGCAGGACTTTCAATCGATCAGCGGCAAGGGAGTTGTAGGAACCGTCGAAGGCCATCCGGTCGTCCTGGGCACGGCGGGTTTGCTGGTGGAGCGCGGTATTGCTGTGGACAGCACGCGAGCCAGGATGGAGGCGCTTCGCGCCGAAGGTCAATCCGTAATGGTGGCAGCCGCCGACGGCCGGGTCGCGGGACTCCTGGCCGTCGCCGACCCGATTCGCGTCTCCACTCACGAGGCGATTCGGCTCTTACAAGCGGACGGCCTCCGCGTGATTATGGTGACTGGTGACAATCGCATGACAGCCGCGGTGGTCGCGATGCGTCTCGGAATTGACGAAGTCCTGGCCGAGGTTCTGCCGCAGGAAAAAAGTGCGGTAGTGAAAGGGCTCCAGGATCAAGGCAAGATCGTCGCCATGGCCGGCGACGGCATCAACGACGCGCCGGCGCTGGCCCAGGCGCAGGTTGGTATTGCGATGGGAACCGGCACGGACATCGCCATGGAGAGTGCCGGCATCACCTTGGTGCATGGCGATCTGCGAGGCATCGCCCGTGCGCGCCTCCTCAGCCGGGCGACGATGCGCACCATTCGCCAAAACCTCTTCCTCGCGTTCATCTACAACATCCTGAGCGTGCCGGCGGCAGCGCTAGGCCTGATCACACCCATTTGGGCCAGTGCGGCCATGAGTCTCAGCTCGCTCTCGGTTGTGGGTAATTCGTTGCGCTTACAACGGCAGACGTTGAGCCAACAAGGAGATCACGAGAGCTCGAGCACGTAGTGCTTAGTGCTCAGCCTAGCAGTTTGTGGGCGACCCTACCCCCGATGTCGGTCAGCCGGAATGGCCGGCCCTGAAACTTGAAAGTCAGGCGTTCGTGGTCGATGCCCAGCAGGTGCAGGATCGTGGCGTGGAAGTCACGCAGGTGCATCGGGTCCTCGACGGCGTGGTAGCCCAGCTCGTCCGTCCGGCCGTAGGTGACCCCGCCCTTGACGCCCCCGCCTGCCAGCCAAGCGCAAAAAGCGTCCTTGTGATGGTCGCGGCCGGCGTTGGCGCCGCCGTCCCCCTGAAGCATCGGCGTCCGGCCGAACTCGCCGCCCCAGATAACCAGAGTTTCCTCCAGCAGGCCGCGCTGCTTCAGGTCTTTGACCAGCGCGGCGGCCGGTTGATCCACCTCCTTGCACTTGCGCGGCAGGTTGCTGGCGAGAGCGTTGTGGTGATCCCAGTCGGCGTCGTAGAGCTGCACGAAGCGAACCCCGCGCTCCACGAGCCGGCGGGCCAACAAACAGTGGTTGGCAAAGCTGGGCTGCCCCGGCGTGGTGCCATACAGGTGCTGGACGTGCGCCGGCTCCTGCGACAGGTCGACAAGCTCGGGCACCGACACCTGCATGCGGTAGGCCATTTCGTACTGGGCGATGCGCGTGGCGATCTCCGGATCTCCGACGTCGGCCAGTTGCATGCGGTTCAGTGTGCCGATGCGGTCGATCAGTCGGCGCCTGTCATCCGAGCCCACCCCCTTCGGGTTCGAGAGGAAGAGCACCGGGTCGTCGCTGCTGCGGAACTGGACCCCTTGGTAAACGGTCGGCAGAAAGCCGCTGCCCCAGAGGCTGTTGCCCGCGCCGGCGGTCTTGCCGCTGACGAGAACAACGAAGGCCGGCAGATTCTGGCTCTCCGAGCCAAGGCCGTAGGCGACCCACGCGCCGATGCTGGGCCGGCCAAACTGGCCAAAGCCGGTTTGCAGGAACAGCTGGGCAGGGGCATGGTTGAACTCCTCCGTGCGAAGCGTCTTGACGACGGCCAGGTCGTCGGCGACCTCCGCCAGATGCGGCAGCAGTTCGGAGAGCTCCAGTCCTGAGCAGCCGCACGGCCGGAAGGCGAAGCGCGTCCCAAGCAGCTTCGGGTGGCCGCGGAGGAACGCGAAGCGCTGCCCCTCGATCAGCTCCTTGGGCACTGGTTGGCCGTCGTGTTTCTGTAAAGCGGGCTTGTACTCGAGCAAGTCGAGGTGCGACGGGGCGCCGACCATGTGCAGGAAGATGACGTTTTTGGCCCGCGGAGCAAAGTGCGGCGGCCGGGGTGCCAGGAGATTGTCGGCCACCGGGCCGGCCCCCAAGTCCTGGTTCAGCAGGGACATCAGGGCCAGGGCCCCGATTCCGTTCCCAAGCCGGCCGAACAACTCGCGGCGGGTTAGCGTCTGTAAGCGTTCCAGGAACGGGTCCACGGCATCAGCCCTTCGTGATCATCTCGTCGAGGTTCAGCAAGACCGCCGCCACGTGATACCAGGCGGCCAGTTGGTGCGCTGGGGCCATCCCCGCTCCGCCCCAGGCTTCCAGGAGGGCACGGGCACCGGCAGGGTCAGCCTGATAGCGGCTTCGTTCCCGCTGGTAAACCTCCTCCAAGAGGCGCACTTCGTCTGGCTGAGGCAGGCGGGCCAGGCACAGGCGGAAGGCATAGACCACCCGCTCCCGGTCAGTCAGACCGTCCTGCTCGGTCAAGATGCGGCGGGCCAGGGCGATGGCAGCCTCGACGTACACGGGATCGTTCATGAGCGTCAGGGCCTGGAGGGGCGTGTTGGTCCGCGGCCGCTGCACAGTGCACGAGGCGCGGTCCGGGGCATCGAAAGCGACGAAGCTGGCGTACGGGGCGCTGCGCCGCCAGATCGTGTACACGCCACGGCGGTAACGGTCCTCGCCTGGGCTCATGCGGTAGGTGTTATCCACAACGCCCGTGACCGTCCAGACACCGGGCGGTTGCGGTGGCAGCACCGGCGGGCCGCCCATTTTCAGGGAAAGCAGGCCGCTGACGGCCAAGGCGTTGTCGCGGATCATTTCGGCGTCGAGTCGGAAGCGTGGGCCACGGGCATAGAGGTGGTTGTCCGGATCTCTCTGCCGCAGCTCCGGAGTGAGGCGCGACGCCTGCCGGTAAGTGGCTGAGGTAACGATCAGCCGATGGACGGCCTTCATCGACCACCCTCTCGCGCTGCCGTCTCTCCCCGGCCGAGAAGAAATGATCTCATCGCCTTCTACCGACGGGTGAGTGGATTGGGATGAAGGCGCGACGAATTCGGTCGCCAGCCAATCAAGGAGTTCGGGGTGGGAGGGCGACTTGCCTTGGGTGCCGAAGTCTTCTAGGGTGGCCACGAGACCGTGACCGAAAAACTCCGCCCACCAGCGGTTGACCGTCACCCGGCCGAGGAGCGGGTTGTCCGGTGCAACCAGCCATTGGGCCAGGCCCAGCCGGTTGGGCGGGGCGCCGGGCGGCAGCGAGTGCAAGGTTGCAGGAACGCCAGTCCGGACCGAAGGCCCCAGGTCGAGGAAGTTGCCGCGCTTCAGGACATGCGTCGGCCGCGGCCTGTCCATTTCAACCAGGACCAAAGTTGTGGACGGCCGCAATGCATCCAGCTGCTTGTCCATCTCCGTGAGGCCTTGCCGCATCTGCTGCAAGTCCGGCTGGAGACTGGCAAAGTGATCGGCGAGGTCCTGTTGCTGTTTCTTGGAACGCTGTTCCACGGCCACAGCAAGGATTTTGCGGAGGTTCGCCGACAGCTTTTTGAGCTGCTCCATGTCGGCGAGTTGTCGCCGTTCCCATTCCGCCTGTTGCGGAGCCTTCTTGTCAAGGAGGACCTTCATCTCCTTGTCCAGCTGGTCGCGGCGGCGCGCGAGTGCCTGGCGGTGGGCTTCCCGCTCCGGGGGTTGGGGCAATTCCATCTTGGGGCCCGTGAACTCGCGGGCCGCGCCGGCGTTCTCGGCCGTCTCAATGGGCGTGTTGTTGAAGTAGGCGAACAGCTGGTAATAGTCGCGCTGACTGAACGGGTCGTACTTGTGGTTGTGACATTGGGCGCAGGCCAGGGTGGTGCCCAGCCATACGGTGGCCGTGGTATTGACCCGGTCGAGAACCCCGAGGACGCGGACCTCTTCCCGATCGACACCCCCTTCCACGTTCACGGTGTTGCAACGATGAAAGCCCGTAGCGATTTTCTGCTCCAGCCCAGCGCCCGGCAGCAGGTCGCCAGCCATCTGTTCGACTGTGAATCGATCGAACGGCAGGTCCTGGTTGAACGCTTGGATCACCCAGTCCCGGTATGGCCAGGCTGTGCGGAAGCCATCGCGTTGGTAGCCGTTGCTGTCGGCGTAGCGGGCCAGGTCCAACCACTGGCGGGCCCAGCGCTCACCGTAGTGCGGCGACGCCAACAGCCGGTCTACCAGACGCTCATAGGCATCCGGCCGGTCGGCGGCGAGGAAGGCATCGATCTCCACCGGCGTCGGCGGCAGCCCGATCAGGTCCAAGAAGACACGACGGATCAAACGGGCCCGGTCCGCGGATGGCGCCGGGGCAAGGCCCTCCTTTTCTAGCCGGGCGAGGACAAAGAAGTCGATCGCGTTTCTAGGCCAATCCGAGTCTTGCACCGCCGGCAAGGGCGGTCGGACCGGCTTGACATAGGCCCAGTGTTTCAGGCCTGCCCCGTCTCCGTCCGGCCAGGCGGCACCGTTGTCGATCCACGCCCGCAGCAGCCAGACATGCTCGGCGCTGATCCGATCACCAGTAGGCGGCATGCGTTCGCTGTCATCGGCACTGTCGACTCGGCGGATTAGCTCACTGGCCCCACTGTTGCCGGGGACGATGGCTCGTTTGCCCGAATCGGTGGGCGCCAGCGCCGCCTCGCGGCTATTCAGTAGCAGGCCGCTTCTGCGCTTGTCGGGGCCGCGGCACTTGAAACAATGTTCTGCCAGCAGGGGCTGAATATGGCGGCGAAAATCGGAGGCGGAAGCGGACTCCGAGGTGGCCTCCGGTTGAGCGGGGAGGGCCGGCCAGAGCAGGAAAAGGCTGGCCAGAGCGGCCGCTAGCACAAGCCCCCAACGCAGGTCGCAGTGCATTTTCAGAACCCGGAAACAAGCATCTGGAACCATTCACCGGCGATGGCGTATTATTGCCGCTTCCAGGGGGCTGTGCAACCGAATCCTGGGTGGCCATCAGCGTGGCCCCCTTGTACCTGCCAACCTGGTGCGCCGGCGAGCTAGCGGAGCAGGTTATTACTGCCGTTCGTAGTAATTCCCCGGTAGCCGGCGCACGACTTTCTTCATCTCCAGCAGCACCAGCGTATTGCTGGTCTGCGAGACACCCAGCCCTAAGTGCCGTGTGATCTCATCCATATGCCGGGCCTGCCCTTGCAGGAACTCCCAGATGCGCCGCTGCACGTCATCCAGCGCGGGAGGCGGTTCGCTTACCGGTGGGCTGACGGATCCGCTCACGCCATCCAATTCTTCGAGGATATCCTCGACTCCCCGAATAAGAATGGCGCCCTTCCGCAGCAGCGCATGCGTACCGGCACTGGCTGCTTGATCAATGGGACCTGGGACAGCCATGACGGGGCGGCCTTGGTCGCCCGCGCGACTCGCCGTGATCAGGGCTCCGCTCTTTGCCGCGGCCTCGACGATCACAACGCCGCGCGACAGCCCGCTGATAATGCGGTTTCGCGCAGGGAACAGATCTGCCAGGGGTTCCATCGCCATGGCCGACTCGCTTAGCAAGGCCCCGGCCGCGGCGACCTCGTTCGCCAGATCGGTATGCTCGGGCGGATAGATCTTGGAGAGGCCGCCGGCCAAGACCGCCAGCGTGCGTCCGCCGGCTTGCAGTGCTCCGCGATGGGCCGCGCCATCGATTCCCCGAGCCAGACCGCTGATTACTGTCACCCCGGCCCTCGCCAGCCCCGCCGCCAGGCGCTCGGCGACGCGTTTGCCATAGGAGGTGCATTGTCGCGATCCCACGATCGCGATGGCTCGGGCGTCGCGCGAGTCCAGTTGGCCCCGGACGTAGAGCAGGTGCGGCGGGTTTGGAATCGTCGCCAATGAGTCGGGGT
>JBGQLF010000051.1:0-15363 GCA_041499985.1 Gemmataceae bacterium | reverse complement strand
GGTTGGTTCCCCCACAAAACCCCCCCCCTCTTGGGGCGGTATTTTTCAAACTTGCCCAACTCCCCACGTATTTTTCAAACCCCCCCGCCACATTGTGCGACAGCCTCTTACGACCCTTCGATCGCCCGGCGGAGCCACGCCCGGGCGTACACCCACAGTCGCTCGGCCGAGCGGGTGGAGATGTTCAGCGCCTTCGCGGCGTCGGGGACGGGCAGGCCGACATAATAGCGGAGCTTGACCAGCTCGGCGGCCTGTGGATCGGCGGCTGCCAGGGCGGCCAGCGCCTCGTCCACCGCGAGGACTTCGTCGGGACGATCCGGGATGGCCAGGTTGGCGAGGTTGAGCTGCGCCTGTCCGCGGTCTCCGCCCCGCTTCAGGGTGTTCCGGCGGCGTGCGGATTCGACCAGGATGCGGCGCATGGCTTCCGCTGCGGCGGCGAAGAAGTGGCCGCGGCCGTCCCAGCGCATCGCACGGTCACCCCCCACCAGACGCAGGTAGGCCTCGTGGACCAGGGCGGTTGGCTGAAGCGTTTGGCCCGGCGCTTCCTGAGCCATCTTCTGCGCGGCCAACTTCCGCAACTCCTCGTAGACGATGGGCAGGAGCTGCTCGGCGGCGTGGGGATCGCCTTGCTCCAGGGCAGACAGGATGCGGGTAACCTCACTCATCGGTAACACCGAAAGGCTCGCCGGTCCCAGCGCAATGTTCTCTCCCGAGCTCCGCACGGAAGTGAGTTGCGGAATCGTTTACGTTCCTGCACATCGAGCCTGTGCAGCCGCCAGGTCTTTTCCGCAACCAGGGAGACAGCCGCTGAGTATAGCAGCCGCCTGGCTGCAAAGCCTCGATTTCTTCGGCCCGCCGCTCGTTATGGATTGGTTGACAGGCCTGCTCTCTGGCGATGTCGGGCGGCACGAGGGCGGATGTGGGTGGCGCTCCGTGGGTCGTTCCCGGCGCAGTCTGACCATCAGGATGGGTTGTGAAGACCCCGGGGTGACAACCCAACACAACGCTTCCGGGTCTGAGGAGCTATGGTAGCCGGGTCGAAAAATCCAAAGCAATGGTAGTTTCGCACCCCCGCGGGTCGCGGCAGCAGAGTAGAATGTGACGCGATCGGTTCACGTCCGCAGGTCGCCCTCACAGGAGATAGCTAGGACGGTGTGCCGGCTGATCGTGCATACTCCGGAGGGAGGGTGGCAGGACGATGTGGACTCCTGGACGGCCCTCGTGATGGGCACTCGTTCTACGAAACGAACGCGACCAAGGCACTTCCATGACCATGAGATTCTTCACTCCAGAGCGCTGGATGCGATTTCAGCACACTTCCGAGCAAGAAGCCTTCTACTCGGCTCAGGCAGATTGGGAACAAGCACGAGCGGCATACCAGCAGGAACTCAACCAGGTCCTGCCCAAGGTGCCGAGTCGTCTGAAGCGATTTGCCGAATCGGAGTGCCTTCATGACGCGATGATTCTCGCGCTGTGGCAAGGACGCAGCCGCCTAAACTTCCTGTTGCGGCCCGATCCGCCAACCCAAGAGTTGATTCAACTGACTTATACGCTCGTCACGCCACTTCGGGTGAATCCTTCGGCACTTCCGCCCGAGTACCGGACAAAACACGCGGCCTGGATGTATGACGAGATCGGGATGGAGGAGACAGCGAGTGGGAAAGCGGTGTTCAGTCAAACCATTCTGTTGAGCATTGGCTGGGAGGTCACGATCCGGTTTAGCCGATTCGACTTCTTCCGGCCCAAGATGCTGCTCCCGAGTGCGGACCAAGAGTCATTGTTGACCTTGTTGTCGATGCCGCGTTCCGCACGAGAGGCTTAATGGTTCCCGCGAGCGCTTTCTCCGAGCTGGAACGAGCAAGTTATCAACACGCGCTACCGCTGACCTGATGGAGACCCCCGATGACCGATTCCTTCGCCCGCAGCACCCGCGTCGTCCGCGATGCCCGCAACTGGGGTCTGACCCGTCGTGCCTGGAGCAAGGCCTCCGGCTTCGATGATATCGATCTGGCCAAGCCGATCATTGGCATCGCCCAGACCTGGAGCGAGCTCAATCATTGCCATATCCACTTTCGCGAACTGGCCGAGGCGGTCAAACGCGGGGTCTGGCAAGCGGGCGGCTGGCCCATGGAATTTCCCACTATCTCCCTCGGTGAATTCCATGTCACTCCCACCACCATGCTCTATCGCAACCTGCTGGCGATGGACACCGAGGAGATGATCCGGGCCCAGTCGCTCGACGGCGTGGTGCTGCTCGCCGGCTGTGACAAGAACATTCCCGCCCAGCTGATGGGAGCGGCTTCCGCCAATCGGCCCGCTTTGATGTTCACCGGCGGACCGATGCTCACCAGCAAGTGGAATGGCCAGGTCCTGGGCGCCTGCACCGACTGCCGGCGCTTGACCGAGGAGCTGCGAGCGGGCAAACTGACGCTCGAGCAGTACGCCGAGATCGAGGACGCCCTCGGCCGATCTGTCGGCCACTGCATGGTCATGGGTACCGCCTCAACGATGGCGTCCCTGGCGGAGGCGCTAGGCATGGCGCTACCGGGCACCGCCGCCATTCCCGGACCGGACTCGCGCCGCCTGCGCTTGGCCGAGGCCGCTGGCCGGCAGATCGTCGAGACCGTACGCCTGGGACTCACTCCTTCACGCATCCTCACCGAACAAGCGTTCGAGAACGCCCTGCGTGTTTTCATGGCCATCGGTGGCTCGACCAATGCCGTCATCCACTTGCCCGCGATCGCCGGCCGTCTCGGTTTGAAGCTGCCTCTGGACAAGTTCGATGCTTTCAGCCGGACGACGCCGTTGCTGGTGAATCTGCGCCCCTCGGGTCAATTCCACATGGAGGATCTGTTCGAGGCCGGCGGCATCCCGGCAGTGATGCAGGAGCTGGCGCCGCTCCTACACCTGGATTGCCTCACGGTGACGGGCCAGACGGTGGGCGAAAACATTCAGCGCGCTCGCGTTCTGCGCCGGGACGTGATCCGTCCGCTGCACGAACCGCTCGCTACCGAGGGCGGCACTGCCATTCTCCACGGCAACCTCTGTCCCAGGGGCGCGGTGATCAAGCAATCGGCCGCCTCGCCGCAGCTCTTACGCCATCGGGGCCGGGCGTTGGTGTTTGACAATCAAGAGGACCTCGAAGCACGCATCGATCGGCCCGACCTCGACGTGCATCCCGATGACGTGCTCGTGCTGCGCAATATCGGTCCGCGTGGAGGCCCCGGCATGCCGGAATGGGGTTCCATCGCCATGCCGCGCAAACTGCTCGATTCCGGTGTGCGCGACATGGTGCGGATCTCCGACGCCCGCATGAGCGGTACCGCCGGCGGAACGGTCGTGCTACATGTCTGTCCGGAAGCGGCGGTCGGCGGCCCGCTCGCGCTGGTGCGCGACGGCGACCTGATCGACTTGGATGTTCCGAGCCGTACGCTCAACGTCCTGATCGGCGACGACGAGCTGGCGCGCCGCCGAGCGGCCTGGCAAGCACCGCCGCCCCCGTTCACGCGCGGCTACGGCAAGCTGTATATCGACCATGTGCTTCAGGCGGACGAAGGCGCGGACTTCGACTTCTGCCGCGCGGCTTCCCCTGATCACTAAGCCGCGATGCGTGGTTTGGAGCCGGCTTCAGGGCTGCGTCCAGTCTTCGAGCGTCAAGCCCGGAATGCGGCCGAAGTGAGCAACATTCCGGGTGACCAGAATGAGCCCCTGGTGCAAGGCGGTAGCGGCAATGATCAAATCGTTGTCCCCAATCAGCCTACCCGTCTGTTTCAGGCCAACCCATAAGTCGGCCGCAATGACAATGATGTCCTCCGTGATGGGAAGGATTTAGTGCCGCCGACAAAACCGGTCGAACCTGGCCAGCTGTGTCAGCGCATTCTTGTCCTTCAAGCCACGAAGGACTTCATACCGCGTCATCAAGGAGAAAGTAAACTGCCCATACTGGCTTACATAAGACTGGGCTTTCTGCGCCACGTGAAGGTTTTTTCCTTTGTGGATTTCTGACAACACGCACGTGTCCAACATGCGCTGCACTAGCGCTTCTCCTCGTTCTTGGTGTTTCGTACCGAGCGGCAGCTGAAGCCCGCTTCGATCTCATCGATGTCCTCGTCGCTTAGCCCTTCGTAAACTTGACGAGCTATGCGCATGATCTCCTCCACCGCTTCCGGCGTCGCCGGTCCAGACTTGCCTTCGGCAGGCAAGTAAATCGCCACGTATTGTCCTTCTTCGAGGACGACCGGTTGCAGCGGCTTGAAGACACCCTGCTCGTACACAGCTTCGATTGTTCTGGCCATCGTCAACACCTCCTACACCTATTCTAACGGAGGCGACGCAGTGCTGAAATGGCTCCGAGTCATCTTTGTCCTCACCGGTTCCCCACATACTCCTCCTTGTACGTGCTCTGAAACCGATAGCTGCTCCCCTCGCCTTGGTGCCCTTTTAGTTCCTTGTCGATGCGCAGGCTGGCACTCCGCATCAGACCGGCCTGGAGGTCGAACACGACCTCGCCCTCCGGCTGCATTTGCAGCAGCGGCACACGGTCGAGCAGACTCTCCGGCATCGTCTTGAGCGTCGTCGTGAGGAGGACCGTCGCCGTGCCGCCGCCCAGGGCTTTGCAGGAATACCGCTGCACCGCGTCGAATTTCTCGCCGGTGCCCTGCGGCGGCTCCAGCGTGATGGCATACGCCCGCTCCCAACTCTGGCCCTGTTGTAGCCCCCCCTGCGGCAAGGTGAAGAGGAACGGCGGCTCGCTCTCGAAGCGGCTCGCGGGACCATGCTTGGATTCGACGACGGCCAGCACCCTGCCCTGGCTATCCACACGCAACACCGCCAACGGCTGCCCCACATAACGCTGAAGCTGGTCGCGCATTTGCGGATTACTCTGGTCCGGATTGGCTGAATCATACAGCAGCACTTCGCCATCGGGCCGGGTCGTCTCCAGTCGCAGCGCCGCCAGCGCTTGTTGCAGCGTCGCGCCGCCGGCCGCATCAACCGCGAGCACTTGCCAGCGCTTGACAAGGTTCAGTCGCGTCGTACTCTGCTCGACTTTGCCGCCGGTGGTCGTCTCCGCGGCCGTGGTGACTTGTTCGACCCGATAGGTCAGGACCTGCTGGGGCTGCCAGCGAAAGTGCCACGCCGTGGTTTGCGCCGATACGGCCGTGGCAAGGGTGAGTCCCGTGACCAGGGACAGCAAGTATGCGCGGATCATCGCTTCCTCCTTGCGCTACCTGGGCATCCTGAGCGCGGCGGAGGTATAGCAAAGGCAACAGCGCCTGGCTAGATCACTTCTGGGCAACCGGGGCCGGGCCCGTGCGTGCTTCGGCTTTCGCCAGGAAAGCCCGGCAAGCAGAGTAGAAATCGGCCGCGGGCATGTCGTTGTGGCCACGGCCTTCCATGCCGAAGAACTGCTTGGGTTCGTTGGCCGCGGCGAAGAGGCGTTCTCCCTGGGCGTAGGGGACCAGGTTATCAGCGGTGCCGTGGGCCATGAAGAGCGGCTGAGAACACTGTCCGATCTTGGCCAGGTTATCGAAGCGGCTGCGCACCAGCCGGCGCGCCGGCAGCCAGGGGTACAGCAGCTGCGCCATATCCGGAATCGACGTGAACGTGCTGACCAGGATCAGCGCCCGATGCGGTCGCCGCTTGGCCAGATCCACCGCGACACCGCCCCCGAGCGAGCCGCCATAGAGGACGATTCGCTCCGGGGCTACTTCCTGCGTCTGGACGAGCCAATCGTACGCGGCCTCGGCGGCGGCGTAACAACCCAACTCGCTGGGGCTACCCTCGCTGCGGCCGTATCCCGGATAGTCGAAGATGAGCACCGCGCTCTCGAACTGCTCTTGCCAGCGGGCGATCCCTTCCGCCCGGTGACTCAGGTTGCCCGCATTGCCGTGGCAGTAGAGCATCACCCCCTGCCCCGGCTGCCATCCGGGCGTTGGGCACCACCAGGCGTGGATGCGGACGCTGTCTGCGCTGTGCAGGAGGACATCCTGCACCTGGGCGTTGGGCGGCGGTTGCCAATCCTGCGTGGCCGGGAGGGGGTGGAAGAGCAGCCAATTCTCCAAAAGTAACAACACGACAATCACTCCGCCGTAGCAAGCCGTGCCCATCCCCGCCCAGCGGAGGGCACCCCGCCACCAGATCCGCCGCTGGTTCGGCACACTTGATCCCGCAGACGTTGGGAGCACGGCACCTTCTCCTGGATGTTCCACAACGACTTACCCAAGCATACGACGTGTTACGCGGCGCGGCCAAACCACCGTCTGAAGAAGTCCGGCGGTCAGGATCAGCCAGCAGCTGCACGGCAGCCAATCGCCCCAGCAGGCGTACAGGCTGGCCCGCCGGTCCAGCGGAACGACGGCAGTCAGAACCGCCGCGATTTTCTTGGACTGCCCCCAGGTCGGGCCTGGCAGGGCGACAACCCGGCCGTTGCCGTCGATCATGGCCGAGATCCCCATATTCACGGCGCGAGCCACGGCCCGGCGGCACTCGACGGCCCGGAAGCGGCAGATGGCCAGGTGCTCTTCGTGTTCGCTGGTGCCGTTGAACCAGCCATCATTGGAAATGTTGAGCAAGAAATCGACCGCTGGCTTACCGTCGTCGCCATGGACATACTGCCGGGCCAACCCGGGATCGGTGTCCTCGTAACAGATGATCACCCCGAAGTGATAGGGGCCCAAGGGAAAGCGCGTCAGGTGCTCGCCCGCGCGGATGCTGTAATCGAAATCATAGGGAGCGAAGGTATTCATCCACGGCAGCCAATCGCGCAACGGCACATATTCCCCGAAGGGGACACGATGAATCTTGTCATACCGGCCGCCAACCTGGGCATCGGTCTGAATCAGCAGAGCGGAGTTGTACCGGCTCGCCCGGCCGTCCGCCTCGAGACACTCGGCATTGAGTCCGAGGAGCACGTTGGTCTGCCATTCAGCCGCGATCACCTGAGCCAACTCCTGGCTCTCGCGCCTGGCGCTTTGCCATTTCTCCGGGACGCGCGCGGCTGGCAGTTCCGGCGCGACTTCCATCCACTCGCCAGGGTAGCTTGTCTCGGGCCAGACGAGCAGATCCGGTCTCGGCTGCCCGGCGGCAGCGCGGTGACTCAGCTCCTTGTAATGATGGACCATGGTCGCGGCCGCATCGCTGGCCTCGTCCGCCGTAGCTTCGTTGCGGATGCGCTGGTCCAGATTGCCCTGGATGAGAGCGATGCGCGGTCCCGCGGCGAAATCCTCCTGCCCCAGGCGCCAGAAGCCATAAGCGAGTATGCCGGCCAGGAGAATCAGAACAGCGCTTCCTTGCAGTACGAACGTGCGCGGTCCGCGCGACGAGATGGTAGTGGGCAAAGCGAAGAACTGGCGGAACGCCGAGCGCGTGTACAGCAGCTCGAATAGCAGGGCATTGACCGCGGCGACCAGGAACGTCACCGCATAAGCGCCCGCCAGGTCGGCGACCTGAATCAGGGGCAGGCAAGCGTGTTGCGTATGGCCGAGGAAGTACCAGGCAAAGCCGGTGAGAAAGTGCGCGCGCAAGTATTCCAGGGCCGTCCAGACCACAGGCAGCGTGACGACCAGCGGCAGTCCGCTGCGGCGATCCAGGCGCCGTAGCAACACAAGCACGCCAGGCAGGTACAGCGAGCAATAGGTGGCCAGGGCCGCCCACGTGGCGTACATCCGATCGTCGGCGACGCGCATCCACTGCAAGATCGGCCAAAAAAACGCCAGCCCAGCCAACCAGGCGGCGAGGTAGAGGCGTCGCGCCGGCGCCTCACTCCGCACCAGGGTCAAGAACGGCACTAGCGCCACCCAGCCGAGCCAGCCCCAGGCGACGGGGAAATAGCTGAGCCACAGCAGCCCGGCTGTCAGCAGGCCCGCCAGCGCGAGGCGAAGGCGCGAGGCCGTGGGGGAACCAGCGGCTGCGGAGCTGAGGGAGGCACTTACCTTTTTGCCTTCCTTGGCGGCGTGGGGCGTGGGTGAGGATTCCTTGTTCCCACTTCCTTTTTCCTGCATGCCCTTGGCGTGCATGCCTCAATCCTCCGTCCTGAGCACAGAAATGAGTTGTCCCGTCCGATACTGGTGATCGCCTGCCGTCAAGACCGCGAACGCATTGGCCCGGGTCAGGCCACGCAAATCCGGCGAACCAAACCACGGCACGGCCCGCACGCGCCATCTTTCCTCGCCCAACTCCAGCCAGGCGGGGTGGTACGTCGGCCGATCAGTCTTGTAGGCGAAGTCCTCGGCCCATATCGCCTGCACCAGGCGTGGCCCCGTGTCGGCATGGCCGCGCAAGCGCTCCAGCGCGGGGCGCACAAACAGCTCGAAGCAGACCAGGGCACTGACCGGATTGCCCGGCAGCCCAAAGACCAGGGTCTGGTCTCGGGTGCCGAAGAACACCGGCTTGCCCGGTTTCATTTCCACTTTGTGAAAGTGCGCTTGCACGCCCAGTTCCTGGAGCACGCCCGGCACCAGGTCCAACTTGCCGGCCGAGACACCCCCCGAGAGGACCAGGACCGCCGCGCGCAAGCCCTCGGCGACGAGAGGCTGCAAGGACGCCAGGTGATCCCGCGCGATGCCAAGGTAATGCGGCTGCCCGCCCGCCCGGCTTACCTGGGCCAGCAACATGGGGCCGTTGCCGTTGCGAATCTGCCCAGGCCCCGGCAGTTGGCCGGCCTCTACCACCTCATCGCCGGTGGACAGGATCGCCACGCGCGGCGGCGGATAGACACGAACAGCGGTACGGCCCACGGTGGCAAGTAAGCCGAACTCCTGCGGCCGCAGTACCGCTCCAGCCGTCAGCACGGTGTCGCCACGGCGCATCTCCCGGCCCTGGGTGAGAATGTTCTGTCCGGGCTGCGGCGGTTTGTCCTCGATCTGGACGCGGTTGTCCGCCAGCACGCGTGTGCGTTCCACCATGACGACGGCATCCGCGCCCACCGGCAGCGGCGCTCCCGTCATGATGCGCGTGGCTTGTCCAGGATGGAGTGACAGGCGTGGCGTTTGGCCGGCAGTGACTTCTTCGATCACCGTCAAGGTTGCGTGGCCGTCAGGCAGGTCAGCGCTGCGTATCGCGAAGCCGTCCATCAGCGCCTTGTCATAAGGCGGCATATCCAGATCGCCGCTGATGTCCTCGGCGAGCCGCAGGCCAAGTGCCGACGGACTCAGCGGCACAACCTCGGGCGGCAGCGGCCGGGCATGTTGGAGGACCAACGTCTGGGCATCGGCAACACGGAGCATGGCAGCCTTCTCGCTCTCGAGTATTCACGAGTGCGCCACCTCTCCATGAGCCCGACGCGCTAGCGAGGCAATGGAGACGTGGCACCGCTCCCTGAAGTATCGGATTGTAGCATTCCCGCGCCT
This sequence comes from Gemmataceae bacterium, assembly GCA_041499985.1. GTDB lineage: Bacteria > Planctomycetota > Planctomycetia > Gemmatales > Gemmataceae > JBGQLF01. The sequence continues at coordinate 6,016 of JBGQLF010000051.1, read as the reverse complement.
GCACCGCCTAGGCGGATACCCGGCTTGCGTGGATTGCAATGACGCCCGTCATGGGCTAAGCTGAGCGCCTCTGCCGGTTTTGTTCGGGGTTATCGGCGAGCCAACTACTCAGGAGCAATCCATGAAACGCGTGGCCGTTTTCCTGCTCGTTGCCTGTTTCATCCTCGGGACCGCGGCGACCTTGGCGCCCGCAGCCGAGGAGCCGGCCTTCCTACGCTCCGAGGACGTGATCTATTGCCGTAAGTTCGGCACGGCGCTGACGCTGGATGTCTTCACGCCGAGGAAGCCGAATGGCGCTGCTCTTGTCTACGTGGTCAGCGGCGGTTGGTTTTCTTCGCACGAAGCCATTCGTCCCGCCGCCTTCGCCGAGTTTCTCAAACGCGGCTACACAGTCTTCACCGTGGTCCACGGCAGCCAGCCGAAATTCACCGTTCCCGAAATCATTGATGATATGCACCGCGCCGTGCGTTTCATCCGCTCCCACGCCCGGGACTACCAGATCGACCCGGAACGGATCGGCATCACCGGAGCCTCGGCCGGCGGGCATCTGTCGCTGATGATAGGCACGGCGGGCGCCCCGGGGGACCCCAAGGCCAGGGATCCGGTCGACCGCGAGTCCAGCCGGGTGCAAGCGGTGGCGTGTTTCTTTCCGGCAACCGATTTTTTGAACTTCGGCACCAAGGGCAACATGTTGATCAGCCGAACCATGCAGCCGCCCTTCCGGGCCGCTCTCGATTACCGCGTGTTCGACAACGAAAAGCGGTTGTTTGTGCCGGTCACCGACGAAGCGAGGGTGCGCGAGCTCACTCGCCAGATCTCCCCGATCACGCACGTTACTGCCGACGATCCGCCCACCTTGATCATCCACGGCGACAAGGATACGCTCGTGCCGATCCAGCAGGCGGAATCGATCGTCGCCCGCTTCAAAGAAGTAGGCGTTCCCGCAGAGCTGATTGTTCGCCCCGGTGCCGAACATGGCTGGCCAACCATCCTCAATGACACCGTGCTTCTCGCCGATTGGTTTGACAAGTACCTTCTGAAATCCAAGAAAGCGGAATAGGACTACTCGGAGCCGGGCATGATTCAAAGGCAGGTAACCGCCTTGTGGCGGCAAGTTTACAACTTGCCGGTGGGCCTCGGCAAGTTGCAAACTTGCCGCCACAAGGCGGTCACCCAGAACACAGCCAATCGGAAACATGCGCGGAGCCGAATCATCACGACAAAGGGAACAACGTATGCATAAGGTTTTGCAGCTCGCCCTGGGAGCGGTCTTGCTGGCGAGCAGTGGGGCATTGGCGGATGCCAATTGGCCTCAATTCCGCGGCAGCCGATCGCTGGGTGTCTCCGAGGACACGAACCTGCCGGATACCTGGAGCACGACGCAGAATGTCGTCTGGAAGACCGACATTCCCGGCCGGGGCTGGTCCTCGCCGATCGCCTGGGGCGACAAGATCTTCGTGACGACTGTCATTGCGGAAGGAACCACGGAAGCCGCCAAGAAGGGCCTCTATTTCGGCGGCGAACGGCTCAAGCCGCCGACCTCGGTCCACCGCTGGATGACCTATTGCCTCGATTGGCAGACGGGCAAGATCCTCTGGCAGCGCCAGGCGCACGAGGGGGTTCCTGAGAGCCCTTGTCATATCAAGAACAGCTACGCGTCGGAAACGCCGGTCACCGATGGCGAGCGCGTCTATGCCTACTTTGGTAACCTGGGCCTGTTCTGCTACGACCTGGAGGGCAAGGAGCTCTGGTCCAAGAAATGGGGCACCTTCAAGACCCAATTCAGCTGGGGCACAGCCGCCTCGCCGGTGCTGCACAAGGATCGCATCTATATCGTCAATGACAATGAAGAGAAGTCCTTCCTGGTCGCGCTGGACAAGAAGACCGGCGAGCAGATCTGGCGGGTCGAGCGCGACGAAAAGAGCAACTGGGCCACGCCATTCGTCTGGGAGAACGAGCTCCGCACCGAGCTGATCACGCCCGGCAAGGGCAAGGTCCGTTCGTACGATCTCGACGGCAGACTGTTGTGGGAATTCAGCGGCATGTCGAAGATCGCCATTCCGATGCCGTTCGCGCAGTTCGGCCTGCTCTACGTCTGTTCCGGCTATGTCATGGATCCTGTGCGACCGATCTTCGCGATTCGGCCCGGCGCTTCGGGCGACATCACTCTGAAAGACCAGGAGACGAGCAACGCCTCGATCGCCTGGTCGCAGAAACAGGCCGGGCCGTATAATCCGAGCCCTGTCCTCTATGGTGACAACCTCTATGTACTGTACGACCGAGGCTTCCTGGGCTGTTACGACGCCAGGACGGGCAAGGAGATCTACGACAAGCAACGTATGGGTCCGGGCGCCAGCGCCTTTACGGCATCACCGTGGGCCTACGATGGCAAGATCTTCTGCCTGAGCGAAGACGGCGACACGTTTGTCGTCCAGGCTGGCCCCGCCTACAAACTTCTCGGTAAGAACAGCCTGGACGAGATGTGTATGGCGACACCAGCCATCGTCCGCGGCAGCTTGCTCCTGCGCACCGAATCGAAGGTCTACCGCATCCAGGAGGCCACGAAGGCGGGAAAGTAGGAACAGCGTCGGTCGACGATTGGCTGTTGAAGCCAGAGATTTTTCCCTTCCCCTCGGGTGTGGGAAGTTGGTAAAATTAGGTAGTCTTTTCTGCAAAGACAAGGGGAACGCCATCCCCTGGGAAGTGGTCTTCGCAAGTAGTCGGCACACCGTTCCGCAGACGGTTCCCCCGGTTCTCCAACCGGGGGAGGAATGAAAGACTCCTATGGCGTTAGGAGCCTCTCCTTGTGAGGTGGGGGGTGACACGCTTCTGCGTGCACCCCCTATCTTTTTTACAACCCAATCACGAGCTGCCAATCAGGATCCCGGTCAGGAACACCAGAAGACCACCGACCACCACTTGAAAAATCGCCGCGGCCAGCGGCGTGTCCATGAACCGGTGGCGGACCCAGGAAATCATCCCTAACTCCACGAGCACCACGGCGACGGCAGCAGCGGTCGCCGTCTGAATGTGCGGGATCAGGTACGGCAAGGTATGCCCGAGCCCGCCGACGGCCGTCATCAGCCCGCAAACCAAACCGCGCGTCCACGGACGGCCTCGGCCCGTCAAGCTGCCGTCATCGGACAGGGCCTCGGCAAACCCCATGCTGATGCCGGCACCGATGCTGGCGGCCAGGCCTACCAAGAACGTCTTCCAGCTGTCGTGCGTGGCGAAAGCGGCAGCGAAGAGCGGTGCCAAAGTTGAAACCGAGCCGTCCATGAGTCCGGCCAAACCTGGTTGGATCACCTGGAGCACGAACAAGCGGTGCCGGGTGGCCGCCTCCTCCTCGTGGGCGCCGGCCGCACGCTGGACTCGGTCCAGGTCTTCCGCGAGCCGTGAGTGCTTGCGTTCCTCCTCGGCCAGGTCGCCCAGGAGCTGGCGAACGCTCGCATCCCGGGCCTGCCGGGCGGCGGTCTCGTAAAACCGCTTGGTTTCCAGCTCCATCAGCTCGGTCTGTTTGCGCACGGCCGGAAGCCCGAGTGGGCGCACCAGCCAGATCGGTTTGCGCTGTACGAATCCTTGTATATCGCCCCGGCGGATCAGGGGGATATGCTCGCCGAACTTCTGCCGATAGAGATCGATCAGCCGGTGGCGGTGTCCATCTTCTTCGATGCGCATTTGCTGGAGCGCCTCGGCCGTAGCAGGATAGTCGGCCTTGAGTCCATCGGCGAAGTCATCATAGATGCGCGCATCCTCTTCTTCGAGCGAGATGGCCAGGGCAAGCACCTCCTGCTCACTGAGACTCTTGAAGGATCGCAAGCTTATCATCCTTTCGCGCTTGGGTTTGTAGGGAAATTCCTGTGGACGAGCCATGCAGTCATCTTGAGCAGGGATGCCCGGAATGACAAGGTCGGCTAAAGCGAACCTAGGCGGACTGGGCCTCTGCTGCCTACTCGGTCGGCCAGGAAACCCTGTGGCTGTGCTTGACAGCGCCCGGCATCGACGTTCTCATGGAAGCTTCGTGGACAGGGCTTCCCAGGAGTTGGATATCCGCACTACGGGTTGCGGCAAGCAGGCGCCCGCGCGTGAGTCTGTCGCCTCCCAAGGAGCGCAGAGCCAGCGCCAGCCGAGTTGTTATTTCTCTGGCCTGTGCCACCAGGGACGACGCGGCCTATAAGCCAAGGGTGAGCGGGGCGCCTTAGTTGGGGAGCCTTGGAAGATCGTGTATGGATGCCGTTCGTACAGCGCCCGTCGGTTCGCGCGTCGCGCCCGGGTCCTGTCGATCGGCCTCATGCGTCTTGTTGCGGGAACAATCAGTCCCTTTGTGTGAAGAAGCACGCTGGCGCTTCTTTCTCGGTTTTCTCACTACTCTGAAAGGAGATCCGCCGTGGTCCCTTCCGTTCAGCGTCGAGGGTTCACTCTGATTGAGCTGCTGGTGGTCATTGCCATCATCGCCGTCCTCATTGGGCTCCTGCTGCCCGCGGTGCAGAAGGTGCGCGAGGCTGCCAGCCGCATCAGCTGCGGCAACAACCTGCACCAGATCGCCTTGGCGATGCACGCCTACCAAGACAGCAACAGCCTGCTTCCGCCAAAAGGTGTCATGGTGTGCTATGATTGCGGGGCTAATTGGTCCACGTTGTTGCTCCCCTACTTGGAGCAGAGCAATGGCTACGCCCTCTGGGACCTGAACAAGCAGTATATTGAGCAGACGAGCGCGGCGCGGCAAGTGGACGTGAAGGTTTACAAATGTCCGTCGCGGCGCAGCGACAACACGCTCAGCATCCAGGAGGCCGGACTCCCCGGCGGCATCGGCAGCCCGGGCTCGGGTGGCCTGGATGCCGGGCATGCCCTGCCTGGGACGGTGGGCGACTATGCCGGCTGCGTCGGCACGTATGCGAACGGAAACTGGCCGACGGCCAGCGGGGACGGTGTCATCATCCGGGGCGTCCCGAATGGCCCGCCATTCACCCGCCCCGACGGCGTCACCATCCAAAAGACGAGGGGCCAGATCTCGCTGGCCTCGATTCCGGACGGCACCAGCAACACGTTCCTGGTCGGCGAAAAACACGTGCCGCAGGTCGGACTCTACCACGTCGCCTACGGCGACGCCTCGGTCTTCAACACCTACTGGACCCCCTACTGCTGTCGTTTGGCTGGGCTGGAGGATCCCTTGGCCCTGGGCCCGCAGGACACGAGTCCAGCTTTAGCCGGCGACTCCACGTGGGCCGTGAAGTTCGGCAGCTGGCATCCGGGGGTATGTGGCTTCGCGTTCTGCGATGGCAGCGTCCGCTATATCCGCAATAGCATCGACGGCACCACGCTGGCGCGCCTGGCGGCGCGGAACGACGGCCTAGTCGTCACGTTCCCGGATTGAGCGGTCCGGCCGACGGCATGTTTCCGGATCGACGAGCGTTTCCGCAACCAGTGCACCGTAGCCGTCTTCGCCAGCATTCGCGCGCCATCACCCGAATGCTGGCGAAGGCGGCTATGGTTCGCCGGCACCGCAGGAAGGAAATGCTGATCTAATTGGCACGGGGGCAGACAGGCCCCTGCTATCGAGAGAGGACTTCATCCATGCGACGTAATTGTCTGGCGGGACTCGCCGTGCTCGCGCTCGTGGCGGGGCTGCCCGGCTGCGGCCGCCGCTTACACCCCGTGCAGGGCCAGCTGGTGTGGACGGATGGCCAACCGGCCACGGAGTTGGCCGGCTGCATGGTCTACTTCGAATCGACCGAGCATCGCACCGTGTCCCGCAGCAGCGTGCAGGCCGACGGAAAGTTTCAGCTGACGACCGACCGGCCAGAGGCCCGCGGGCCCGACGGTGTTCCCCCCGGGAAGCACCGGGTGTATGTGATTGACGGGGAGCCACCCCGCGTGGACAAGCGCTTCCGCAACCCGCAGACGTCCGGCCTGGAGGTGACGGTGCCCCCGGACGGCCCCGTGGTGTTGCAACTGACGCGGTGGAGGGGCGCCCCGCCGCAGTCGCTACCCGGCCTGCCGCCCGGAGAGGGACCCG
>JBGQLF010000050.1:0-15450 GCA_041499985.1 Gemmataceae bacterium | reverse complement strand
GATCCTGGAGGGCAAGTTCGAGGGATCAGGATCCGAATTTCGGCTCCCGAATCACCTGGCATAGCCCTACGAGTTGCTGCGCGCGTTTCTTCCTTTGGCTTGTGGGAAGCGAGCAATACACATTTGCATGCGCGGCATTTTCGGGATGTTGCGGATCGGGTTCGAGCCGGGCGTCGAATCCCAGCGCCCGCGCTGCCCCGCAGTTGAAGGCAACCAGACCACTCCCAGCTGGCAGATGCCCCAGCGTGTGCTCGGGGCCTCCAGCCAGGGAAGCCACATCGACCGAGAAGCTTGGAAACGTGAAGGCTGCGGAAGAAGGGCGCTTCTCTTCCGCAACCCACCAAGCGTTCGTCGTCAGACCGCGGTACAGATCCTCGCCGGAGGGGACTTCCGGGCCAGGCGCTTCGCTCATGCGCCATCCCTGCTCAGAAACCACTGAATCAGATCGACCGCTCTATCGATGTCGGTCACGGGGAAGGTATCTTCTTCCTCGACACCGTGCTCCGGATTCCATTGCAGATAGTGGATCGTTCGTGGGTCCTCGAACTCCAACTCCAGAATCTTCGTGCCCGCATGCCATTCGAACTGTAGATTCCCCGGTGACAGCGGCACAATCCGTGGATGGAGCGCGAGAGGCGCCGGCAACGACCGGACAAAGGTGCGGGTAGCCGCAAGGATCCTCGGATCGATGGTCGGAGCACCGTAACCATCCCAGTTCGGTTGCAGTCGGCTCAGCTCGTCCAGCCTGGTATTGATGGCATCCGCAAAATTGGGATCGCCGTATCCGGCAACAATCCGCTGCCCCGGCATATCCTCGGCAGATGCCATTGACCTGCCACGCTGCTGGGAATCTGCTTCCGGCATGTTCGCTCCGCGCTTGCCACAAGTTTCTGAGTCAGTTGCGACCGAGAGCTCGACTACCGCGCTGGTTGCATCCGCACAAGAACGAATCCAACCGAATTGTCCAGCAATTAAGCACTTCTGTCAACGCTCCAGGCACCAGCGGCCTGAAGAGCCACCGTCGTTGCGCGCTCAGGGCCAAAAACCCGAAATCGAGCCTGTGTGTGCAACGCGACGGCATTCCGCACGCGAAACTCCTTCTCCTAAAACCAACTTCGCCCCCACAATCTCATTGCGCGCCCCCCCCCCCGCGCGCAACGACTCCGCTCCGCTGCTCCGCGCCTGCCCGCATTTCCAGCACAGTCTGCTCAGCTTCCCCGCACCCATACGGGAAGGGCGGAAAGGGGCGAAGTCCTTCTCAATGCCGATCACCAGCCGTGGTCCGCAAGGCTGGCGTCGCGTTGCAGCACGTCGAGGAGGACCTGAATGCGGGTGCCTGCGTTTTCGCGCCATCGTGCGTTTCACGTCCACGACGCGCAGCAAGCGGCTGACGCCCAAGCGAAGTAGCACCCGCGGCAACGAAAGGGGAGTCCATTCGTGTTCGCGTCAAGGATCATAGAAGTTGATAATCTTGCCGTCCTTGTAGTTGAAGGCGTAGCGTCCGTTCTCGGCGACCGTGAAATCGAGTCTTCCGCCGCCAGGCTGGTAGATACCGACGATCGGCTGAACGCCCGGGTCCACCACCATGTTGAACGCCTGGTGTTGCCCGGGATCCAGATGGGTATTCAGTCCGGTACCACCATTGAGGAAGAAGGACACGGGCACGTCGGCCTTGTTGACAAAATGAACCTGAATCTCAGAGACCGTGCTACCACGAGCAGCCGCCAGGAGTTTACCGGTCTTGGAGTCGTAACGCCTCACCACGCCGCCCGCCAGCAGGACCAGGACTTCGAGGCCATCACCCGACACCAGGATCCGCCTGGTCTCACCCGAAGAAGTAGTTCGCCAAATCTCACGCATGCTGGTTGTATCGAAACTTTCGAGTCGATCGCCAAAGAGGACGAACAGCGTCCGCTCATCCGCGGACAGCGCCAGGTCCTTGGGAGAACCCTTCGTGGCCACCTTGGCTAGCAGTCGATTGTCTTCTTGCGATCGTGCCCGGATCTCCTCACCTTCGGCCACGAAAACCCGACGGCCATCCGCAGACACGATTTTCAAACTCGGGCCATCTTTGGATAGCAGGGCCCCGAGCCGTCTCCGCGCCTCCGGCGAGAGCGATGCCGTCAACCTATCTCGGAGAGCCGGAATAGCGGCCTTGCCCAACTTCTCCAGTTCCCGGGACGCGGCTTCGCGGACGAGAAGCGAATCGCTGTCGAGGTCGGCGATCAGTTGGCCGACTCCTCGCTGAGCAACGACATGGGGGGCGACGGGCTTGAGGATGAAACGCACCGAGTCCTCGGCGTGAGCCTCCGCGGCCACGGCCACCACGCGGATCGGAAGATTTGCCGGCTTGGCTTCGGCCGTCGCCGTCAGCTCTACGGCGCAGGTATCGGTATCCGCGGGGAGCGTTGCGGACCGAGCCCGCACGCCCTCCGGCAAACCTTCCAGGCGCAGTTTGATCGGCCCCGGACAGTTCTGCCGCTCGACTTTCACGGTCAGGCTCTTGCGCTGACCGGCTTCCAGGGTCACGGCACCCAACGGCGACAGGTTCAGCCGGGCTACCGGTTTGGGCGCAATCGGCTCGGGCGGCTTCTTCACGACTTCCTCGGTCGCCGGGAGCCGTTCGACCGTCGCCAGGGTGACCTCGCCACGCTTGACCGTCACCTTGTGCACGCCCAGCTTGAGGCGGTCCGGCTGGTTATTGAGCTCCAGCTCGTAGTCCCCTGCTTTCAGCTCGACCACTTTGCCCGTCTTGGTGTCCACGATGCGGACGATCTTGCCCCCCTCCTTGACGAGAACTTCCACGTCCTCGTTCGGCGTCGAGATGACCAATTCGCCCCGGTCCGTCTGGATCCGATAGACCACCCCGGCCGCCGCCAGCACGCAGATGAGGGCGCCTGCGATGGCCATGCTCTTCCCGAGCCAACCTCTCCCGGATGAATGGACCGAACCAGGGGCGGCCGGCCTTTCCACCACCGTGTCGGTCCGGAACGAGGCCACGCCAGGACAGGTGGTCGGAGCGGCAACGGCTCCCTTGGCAGGAGTACAAGCAAATGGAGCCAGCGCCTCCACCACCTCGGCAGGCGTCTGGTAACGCGCGCTGGGGGCCTTGGCCATCATCTTCTCGACCACAGCGAGCAACTCGGCCGGCAGCTCGGGACGCAGGCTGGCCAACGGTGGGGGAGGCTCCGAGGCATGTCGGATCATCTTCTCGATGACCGACCCCTCCGCGAACGGCAGCTGACCACTGAGCAGCTGGTACAGCGTACAGCCCAGGCTATAGATATCCGCGCGGATGTCGATCGAGCGGGCATCGCGCGTCTGCTCGGGGGCAATGTAGTCGGCCGTTCCCATCACCTGGCCGCTCCCGGTCAGGCTGCCCGGACCGGCCTGGCGGTTCTGTTCGTTGGCAAACTTGGCCAGGCCGAAGTCCAGGATCTTCACTTGGCCCGTGCGGGTGAGCATCAGGTTGTGCGGCTTGATGTCGCGGTGGACCATGCCCTGCTCATAGGCTTCTTGCAAACCGAGCGCTGCTTGGCGGGCATAGTCACAGGCCTCGGCCACGGGCAGCGGTCCTCGCCGACTCAGGTGGCTGGCCAGGTCGGTCCCCTCGATGTACTCCATGACCAGGAAATGCAGGCTGCCGGCCCGGTCGGCGTCATAGGCCTGCACGATGTGGGGATGCGACAGCCGGGCGGCTGCTTTCACTTCCTGCAAGAACCGCGGCAGGGTTTCGGGGGCGAGGTCGAGGAGCCGGCCCTGAATCACCTTGAGGGCAACCTGGCGTTGCATGACGAGGTGCTCGGCCAGATAGACGGCCCCCATGCCACCCTTGCCCAGCAGTTTGAGCACGCGATAACGCGGGTGGCCAACCAGTTCGGGGGGCAGATCCACGAGCGGCGGGACCGGTTCCCCGCCGGTTGGGGAAGTAGTGCTGGAGGGCAGCACGGTTTCGGACGCCGCGAGTTCCGCGGGTCCGGGCTTGGGTGGCTGGTTGGCGGCCTCGGGAGGAGTGCGTGGTGGGGCACAATCCGGGTGTGGCGCAAGGGTCTGCATAGCCTCTTCCCCTATCAAGGATGAGCGGTCCAGAACCAAACCTCACTTGGCGGGGAAGCGTCGGTGTCCCATCCTGACCGTCACCGTGGAGGTTTGCGAATCCGTCTAGTAAAGACTGTAGCACAAGGTTGCTGCGGCGCTGCGGACTCCTCCCCGTGGCATCCTGCTGTCCGACAACACTTCGGATGGAGGACGATTTCTCTGCCTGGGCCAGACGTGCCGGGGTCCGTGAGCACACCGAAGGAAAAAAACCGGCGGTTCACCTTGACATCTGTATAGAAAGACCGATGATCAATTGTTGGAATCGAATTCGGGTAGCCGCACGCAGGTGGCAACGAACGGACCTTTGATCTAAGGTTTTGGCGTGGACCGGAATCGCCTCTACCCCGGGGATTGTGTCGAAGGCCTTGGGCGTCTTCCGGAAGGCTCAGTCGATCTCGTCTTTGCGGATCCCCCTTTCAACATCGGTTACGAGTACGATGTTTACAACGACCATCGCGAGGCCGAGCAGTACCTCACCTGGACAAGGCGCTGGGGTCAAGAGGTGCGGCGGGTACTGAAACCCACGGGGACATTTTGGTTGGCGATCGGCGACGACTACGCGGCGGAGCTGAAACTGGTCTTCCAACAGGAGTTGGGGTTCGCCTGCCGGAGCTGGGTCATCTGGTACTACACCTTTGGTGTCCACTGCACCCAGAAATTCAGCCGTAGCCACACCCATCTGTTCCACTTCGTGAAGGATCCGAAGAACTTCGCGTTCAACAACCTCGCCATTCGGGTCCCTTCCGCCCGGCAGCTGGTTTATGCCGACGCGCGTGCGGATTCCAAGGGCCGACTTCCGGATGACACCTGGATCCTGCGGCCGCAGGATCTGCCCGACGGCTTCCAATCCCAGGAGGATACCTGGTACTTCAGCCGGGTGTGCGGGACCTTCAAGGAGCGAGCGGGCTGGCACGGGTGTCAAATGCCCGAGCAATTGCTGGGGCGCATCATCCGCGCCTGTTCCAATCCCGGGGACGTGGTGCTCGACCCCTTTGCAGGTAGTGGCACCACTCTGGTGGTGGCGAAGAAACTCGGGCGTCGGTGGCTCGGGTTCGAGATCTCGCCCAACTACCTGGCCAGGGCTACTGCTCGGCTCGATGCCGCGGCGGAGGGCCAGCCGCTGGAAGGTGCGGAGGAACCCAAGGTGAGCGCGCCGCGTACCCCATCCCGGAGCGCGGAGGCAGTGGCTGCAATCCCGACCTTGCCCCAGCGCCAGAACCCGGATGACGTCAACCGGGGTGTCCTCGAAGCCTTTTTCACGGTCCGGGACGGCTTTTCGGCGGATCGTATTCTGGCAGACCCGGAGTTAAACAAGCGCTTCCTGGACATGTGCCGTCGCTTGGGCGTGCCGGGCCAACCGGGAGACTGGAATCGGCTCTTGCTGAACCTTCGCAAGGCCGGTTATTTCACCGGGCTGCCGCGGTCGAGAAGAACCAGTTTTTCACGGCAAGAGATCGATCAGTGCAGCTTCGCCTGCGAAATCGCCTTGCAGGATCTCAAGCAAAAGGGGTGCACCTTGGACCAGGTCCTTTGTGAACCGGAAAAGGCTGCGGAGTTCGATCGCTTTGTTCGAGCCATGCTCTCTTCGGACGTATCGGCCTTGCAGATAAGGTGGGTCGCATTTTACATTCGCAAGCAAGACAAAAAACGAAGACGTTTTGCGGATGAATTGGAGTCTTTTCTGCGTCTGCCTGAGAGGGGAGAACCCGCGATGTCGCTCAACTTGGAGCGCGTGCCCTCCAAACCGGGCCTGTACTGGCTGCGAAGCCCCCAGAAGAAACTTTATGTCGGGGAAACGCTTGACCTGAGACGGCGATTCAAGTTACAGCTCGAAGCCAACTTCGGGTTCTGGGATACAAATCGCCAAGACCTTGAGGTCCGCTACGGCGAGTTGCCGGAAATTGAACAGCAGCTCAAAGGCAACCAATCCCACTGGATCGCTGAGTGGCAGCCGATCGGGAACTATTCACCTTTTGCTGCTGCCCTATGAAAGAAGCTGTCCGGGAAGCGTTCTTGGCCGTTCGCAACGGCAACTCTCCGGATGCCGCGATCGCCGATCCTGAGTTGAACCAGCGGTTCCTCGACGAGTGCCGTGCGCGGGGGCTTACGCATACCCTTTCGGCTCTGAACCTTTGTTTGTTGAACCTCCGGAAAGCGGGTGAGCTGCGAGGGCTTCCCAAGTCCAAAAGGGTCCGTGTTCCAAACCAGGAAGAGTACCGGTTCGCCAGTGAGATAGCCGTCCGATTTCTCGAACGCAGGGACGGAATAAGCTTGGACCTGATCCTTTGTGACCCTGCGCATGCCGCTCGGTTTGATGAGGCAGCCGCAAAGATAGCGCCAGGATTCAGCCCCTTTCACTATCGCTGGGCGGCTCTCAACCTTCGCAAAAGGAAGCGACTGGGACCTGAGTTGCTGGCCCGGGTGGTCCCTGCCGAAGCGGTGGTCACTTGCAAAGTGACCGAACTGGACCCAAAGCAGATCCCAGTCCGGCAAGGGCTGTACCTGTTCCTCGAGCCCACCCGTGTCCTCTACATCGGAGAGTGCCGGAATCTCTGCAAGCGTATCGGCCAACATCTGGACCATTCCGACAATAGGGGGCTTGCTCACTGGCTCTGGGAACACGGGGCCTCGGATCTGCACGTCGAGTACCATGTGCTCCCAAAAGAAGTCTCCACACGGGTTCGAAAAGCGCTAGAGGCCGAGTTGATCCGGTCCAGAAAGCCAATTTTCAACGTTGCAGGAGTGGCCCCTGACAGCTGAGGACAGACACAGGACACCCCGGGTAGAGAGTTCGGAGAGTTTACCGAGACGGCTTCCTCCGCGATGCCCATCCCGCCCGCCGACAAGAACGCAAGGCAACAGCTCGACCTTCGTCGTCTCCCTGAGCGGTTCCGGGCACTCCAACACGTCCACCCCGGCCTCGGCGAAGGCCGGCCCATACGGGTGGCTTCGGCTTAGTCTGGGAATGCGTGAGCGCGCAGGTCCGCCCATGTCGGTGTCGGCGTGCCCAGCAGAAAGTCCTTGCGAGCGGCCAACGCCACGAGCAGCTTTTCACAGCTTTTCTCGGTCAGTTTCTTGGCAAAGACCAGTTCTCGCAAGACGAGGGCCATATTACCGACTTGCAGCCCTCTCACTCGTAACGCTCTTGCCAACCGTCTATCTGCCGTCACCACGGCAAGTTGGTGATGCACCGCGGCGGCGTAAACCAGCTTGTCCACCTCGGCAAGAGCCTTGGAAAGACGGACAGACGACAGAATGCTGCTCAGCTCAGCGGAGGAAGGCAGTGGGCAAATCGTCACCCGCTGCCGCATACGCAGCGCGGTTTCCTCACGCAATTGATCCGCCGTGAAACTCTCTTCCAACGCCGCAATGCTGGCGGGGAAGTGCTTTGCCAAGCTGGCTCGTTCGAGGAGAAGTTTGTCGAGCGTGATGATCGAGCAGGTATCAACCAGGGCCGTCCTCCACCAACTCATGGTTTGTTCTCGTGCGCTCGGTGGTCTCTGGCCTGAGCCACTTCGTCGTGAATTCCTGGGCCTCCTCGACCGGGACTTGCAGCATCTCGGCTACTTTCGAGACCCCGATCAGATCTTGAACAAATGCCGACCGGATGAGCAGCTGGAAGCGTGTCGTGCGGTAGAGCGTCTTGCTCTCCAAAGGCTCCGGTTCCAGATCCTCGACCTTCGCCTTGCCCCGAACGCCAAGGTGGGTCTTGGTCATGGCGATGAAGCCTGGGTAATCGATTTTGGTCAGGCCAAGGTCTTTGACCCGGTAGAACAGGCACCAATAGCTGACATGAAAGATCCGCTTGAGTAGCAGCAACGCATGGAACAGCGGCAGGCGGTGCAGCCGATCCTCTCGCCAGATGCGCGTCAGTTTATTGCTCGGAACCAGAAAGTACCCGGCAAACTTGTTGGCCTCCTTCTCGGATTCCCGGCCATTGTCGGCGTCATCGTAATCCGCCGTGAACAGTTGCGGATGCATGACGAAGTGGCCTAGCTCGTGTGCCCCGCTGAAGATGATCCGTTCGATGTTCTTCTGCCGGTTCTTGAGCATGGTCAGCATCATGTCGCCTTGGATGGCACTGATGCCGTCGAGCCCCGTGGAGTCGAAGTTGAAGAACAGGCACCGCACTCCCAAGCTCTCCAGGACGCTGGCGATGTTCTCGGGGCCGCTGTCGTGCAGGCCGCAGGTTTGACGTAGGTTATCCGCCAGTCCCTCGATCTCGCGCTCCTTTCGAGGCCCCTCGGAATCGCAGACGAACGGCTGCAACCGGTTGCCAAGGCAAGCTTCAGTGATCTCTTCGATCTCGGCATAAGCGCGAAGGAACTTGCGGGCGGCCACCAGTACCCCGGGGTCTTTCATGAGACTCTTGTGAGCACGGAAGGCGAACCGAGGTGGTGGCGGAGCCGCGTCGGCCTGGACGAGGTCGCTGACCGAACAACCCAGTGCCGTGGATAGTCGCACGAGATCGCTGGCGGTCGGTTCGGTTTTGCCCGCCTCATAGTTGGTGATCGTGTTCCGGCTCACTCCGATCCGCTCCGCCAGCTGGGCCACGGTCATCCGCATGGCCTCCCGCTGATTGCGGACCAGGCTGCCGACCAGGCTGGGGGGGAACGGCGAAGAGACTTTGTTCATCATTGCTGGCTCACCTTGGAGCAGCGTTGCGTCCTCGCAACAGCCTGAGCGACGACAGGATGTGGATGCTCAAAGATTTTGGCATGAAAATGGTTCGTCTGCCATCGATGCCCAGTTTACTATGCATAGCAGAGGGCTTGGTGGCAAGCCTTGCACAAGAATTTGTGCCGGACAAGGAACGTGTCCCAGGAACAGGAACGTCGGAGATCGAGGACGAGATCGGCCGCCACCTGCGGGAATAGAAGCGTCAGGGCGACTGATTCGTTACGGACTGGCCGAAGATGATGGTGGAGATCAGCTCCAGTTGTTTTTCAGGCGGCGGGACGATGCACGATATTCCGGCTCGCCAACTCGGCCAGTTGCTTGAGCACTTCCTTCCATCGGAGCCGGTCAGAGTTGAAGGCGTTGATGTTCAGCTCAGGAAGTACGGCGTGTCCCGGCGCCGTGGAAATTGGATCGGGACGAACGGTTAAGCCCATGACCAATAACTCACGCACCGCCACACGAGCGATGTAGTAACGGTTCCGCTTATCCTCGGCGATCACCGCCAACGTGTCGGAAGGAGAGTGCAGGCAATCCTGGCGGAAGACGGAGATCCCATCGATTTCGTTTTTCTTTGGCTCAAACGCTCGGGCTTGGATGGGGAGATCAAGGTCCGGTTTGAAGTAGTCCTCCCAGATCAGCCGGAGAACGAACTCATCGTCCGTCACAGGATCGTTCTCGGGCTTCATGCGCACCTATGCCCCGCCGCGCGGTGCAGCCTGACGTCTGCACACGATCTTACCCCATCAGTTCCCTGAAAGGATCCAGTGCTCCGCTGGCTGGCCGGGAACGATCTGCATCACCTCGGCCAATAAGGGTTCAGTCACTTCCAACTCTTCGTAGATGCCGTCGTGCTGCCACTCGAACAGGACGGTCCCATTCACGCCCGGCACGATCCGTGATGGCGCGTCATAGCCGCGGTCCCTCAAGATCTGGGCTAGGATGATGGCGCTGTCCACGAGGTCAGGCGGAGGGGCGACGGCACCGGCCCCATCCCAGTCGTCTTCCAGGCTGCGGATCTTCAACAGGTCGTGGATCCGCGCTTCCCATGCATCGGGCTCCGAGGAGCAGCCGATGAGGAGTGCAGCAAGGCCCAGGGATGCCGTGGGACGAATGCAGGCCATTTGGCACGCCAGAGAGGCATTCACGCTTCGGGTTCGCTCGGCAACCATCATCCCTTCAACCCCCAATACTTTTTCGCCCGTGGCGAGGTATAAGCCAGGAAGGCTCGAACGGCCGCATCATGGCCCCAATCCAGCCCTTCGTGCAGATCGCGGTCGGCGTTCTTGCCGATCGGACCGCGAGCCGTCGTCTGGATCAACAGAACGAGTTCTTTCTTCTCGCCCCAGCGGACCTGGTTGACCGTGACGTGCAACCGGCCCCGTTTCGGCCCGATTTCAAAGCTCCACTCCACTCCGCTGTTCTCCGGCTTCAGGCCCTCGACCGATGCTGGCCGAGCCACTAGGCCGGGTACGACATCGTGCCAGTCGGTCACGGCTTGCCACAGCTCGCCCTGTGGGACGCAGTCCACGTAGGTCAACTCCCACTGGTTCAACAGTAGCTTGCCGAGTCCGGCCTCGGCCACGAATTTCCGAAACAAGTCCAGATGGTGCTCGAACTCCGTGCGGATCTGCCGGTAGCTCGGGTAGGTGGTGTCCTTCTTCTGCCAATTGTAGTGGAAGCGCGTTGGCTGGACTTGGACAAGCCGGTCCCTGGCCTGATTGCTGATCTGGAGGCGAGGTGGAGCCAAGCCCGGCTCAAGGCGCAGCTCGACGCCCGGGAAGCGCCAGCGACGCTGCTCATCGAACGTCTCGAACTGATCCCCGAGGGGCGGGGTGTCCGCGACCCGATCCCATTCCTTGCTGAGGTACTGCTTCCAGAACCACCCGAGATGGCCGCTGGTGAAGTTCATCAGCGGCGCGAACTGAACGCCGAGCACCAACTCGACGATGGGCGGGCGTTCCAATTCGGCGAATGGTTGCGACATAGCCGTATTCTACCTCACCGGCCATCGGGCGTCGATGTACGCAGGGGTGACGGGACGACGACTTTCTAAACACTTCGACAGCAGGGGGCTGCGATCAGGGCGCAGGGTGGGCCACACGCGGGTCGGCGGGCGGCGGGTCGAGCCGCGTCTGGTACGGATGGCCGGTGCGGGCGGCTTCAGCCAGGGCGTCGTAGAATTCGAGGATCACCCGCTTGGTGCGGTACTCGCCGTGCTGCTGCTCGTCCTTCCGCTTCACCACCGGGAACGTGTCCATGATCTAGCCAACATCGTCGCGGCTGATGCCGTAAAAGCGGAAGAAGGCGGCGTCGACTTCACAGCGGAGTATAAGACGCCGTTCGCTGTTCTGGCGGTAAGGAGGGCCGTTGTAGCCACAATCAGAATAGGTGATAGTAGAGATCAGGATTGCTTCTGACGCCGCGCCAACTCTTCTTCGTAGGGTGTTACCTGCTGTCGTAGCTGCTCCAGCCTTCGCTGGGCGTTTACGAGGTCTGCGTCGCGAAACTGTGTCCCTTCCGCCGCGCGGGATGCTTGCAATGCTTGTTGCTGGAGAGTTGCTTGCTCGGCCGCGGTGAGATCGGCACGTCCCTGAGTCACCAGCCAGTGCAGGTCTTCCGTGGAAAGCCAGGCAATGTCATGGAATCCCAGGCTGGCAAAGCTGGCGAAGAGCCGGAGGTGGAGATCGCGTGCGAAGTCCGGGGAAAGGGTAGCAATCCTTCTTGCGGACAGAAACCGTGCCCTTCCCTCAGGGTCGTCGGGGATGTCGATAGTGTGAAGGGCGTCGAACCGGGCGCAATATCGCCCGGACCGCAGGGGCAGTTGTCCCAGATAAAAGACGTCCGGAGAACCGAGTCCATCGCGAGCGCTGCTGAGGAAGTCGAGGACCTTGTTGAAATTATCAAGCCCCTTGGGTACAGAGTCGGGGTACTTGGCAACGCCGGCCACGACTAGGTACTTCTTGTGAGCGGCGACGCAGGGGCGGGAAAGGACAAGGCACAGCTCGAACGTCGCTGCCGCGGCGACCCCGCCCTTCTCTTCCCAGCTGCCTTTCGTGGCGTAGAGGCTGACACCGCTCAGGATATCGCCCTGGGTGAGCGGCGCATCCTGGCGTGGCCTTTCAATAATCGGCATGGGTCGCTTCGCTGTACCTCTGGAGAGCTTGGCGGGCCTCAAAAGACTCCTCACTCCACACCCAAAGGGCCGGATCGTAGAAGTCCGCCACGGGGTACTCTTCCGGGCCGGAGTAGACACCGTTGGCGGGCGCGACCGTGCTCTCTGCTGCACCGGGATAGACATCGGCGCAGACGCACCCGGGCTGGAAGTCGGACGCGGCCGGCAATTCGGTGCCGACTAGCCAGAGTTGAGTCGCAACGGATGGGTTGAAGTGCTGGGCGACGATCACCACGCTAGAGCCGGCCAAGTCCTGTCGCATCACGGCGCTTCTTTCCTGCTCTTGGTATTATGGCCACCCGTCTCCTGGAAACCGCACCTTGGCCTGTTCGCCGCGGCGAGGAGGTGCCGGAACAAGCCAGCATGTATCATAAGGCCGACTGTACTGCGAAGCAACGGCCGGAAGAAGTGATTATCTGACAAGAGGTTGCAGATAGGCGCCCGAGGCACGCCTGTTTTTCCGGGAGTTCTCCTGGTTGTTTTGAGTTTCGTAACCTGTCGACGATTCCCAATTGCTGAAATTATAATTTCACCCTTAGGGTGAAAGACTGATATTGCCTTTCGGCGATTCGGGGTTAGAATTACCTTCAGCGGAGGCCAACCCTTGTCGGGACAGGTGGTGGAATGGAAGTCCGGTTCAGCGACGATCATCTCGAGCGTTTGGAACTGGACCGGGATTTCACCGCAGGGTTCCCGCCGCAGGCGATACGGGGCTTCCGCAAGGTTATGCAAGTGATTCGTGCCGCCGTCGACGAGCGCGACCTGTACGCCCTGAAATCGCTTCGCTTCGAGAAGCTCAAGGGCGCCCGGGCACACCAGCGGTCGCTGCGGCTCAACGCACAATGGAGGTTGATTGTTGAAATCGTCAGCGCCACGCCCAAGAACATCGTGGCGATCATCGGTATTGAAGACTATCACTAAGCACAAAGGGGGAGCGAATGGCTGAGCACATTCCTGCCGAAGTGTTCCCCCCAGGGGAAATCCTTCGGGATGAATTGGAAGTTCGGGGCTGGACGCAAGCGGACCTGGCGGAGATTTTGGGCCGTCCGCTCCAGATGGTCAACGAAATCCTTGCCGGGCGGAAGGCCATTACCCCGGAAACAGCACGGGGGCTGGCAGCCGCTCTGGGGACCAGTGCCGAATTCTGGATGAACATGGAGTCCGCTTACCGCCTCTCGAAGGTTCAGCAAAGCGGCGATGAGGTCACGCAGAGGGCCAGGCTGTATAGCCTGGCCCCCATCAAGGATATGGTTCGTCG
Source organism: Gemmataceae bacterium (assembly GCA_041499985.1). Lineage (GTDB taxonomy): Bacteria > Planctomycetota > Planctomycetia > Gemmatales > Gemmataceae > JBGQLF01. Next base: position 2,242 of record JBGQLF010000050.1, on the reverse strand, counting down.
GAAGTGGATCCGAGGTTCGGAGAACCCGACTGTTCTAGAGGAGGAGCTGAAGCGATTCTTCGAGGTGTCCTCTCTAGAAGAAGCTCCGAACCTCTGCTTTGCTGCCCGCAAGTCAACCGATTACCGAGAAACGACGCCTGCACAGCAAGCTTGGCTATGCCGAGCGAAGAAACTGGCCCGAGCGGTAAGCGCGGCGGCCTTCACCCCGAAAGCTTTTGCGAATCGGCTGGCCGAGCTTCGCCAACTCGCCGCGAGTGAACACGAGATCCGGCGCGTGCCGAGACTGCTGGCAGAAATCGGCGTCCGACTAGTCGTTGTCGAGCATCTTCCCAAGACCCACATTGACGGGGCTGCCCTGTGGCTTAACGCTCGCACCCCTGTTATTGTGCTGTCACTTCGGCACGACCGAATCGACGCCTTTTGGTTTACCCTCTGCCACGAATTGGCGCATATCCGCAACCGCGACCAGGATTCGCTGGATAACGATCTCGTCGGCGAAGGGCAACAGCCGACCGCGGAGAAGCCTGGCTATGAGCAACGGGCAGACCGCGAGGCGGCCGACTTCTTAGTGCCCACGCAAGAAATCGAGGATTTCATTCTGCGAGTCCGGCCGCTGTTTTCTAAGCAGAAGATCATCCAATTCGCCAACCGCATCCAGGTACATCCCGGCATCCTCGTTGGCCAGTTGCAACGTCGGGGAGAGATTAAGTACTCGCATAGCCGCGAGACCTTAGTCAAAGTTCGCGACGCGGTGACGGCGGCCGCGCTCTCCGACGGTTGGGGACAGGTCCCGATCCTTGAGTGATCCTCTGAGGTCTACTAACCACACGGGGCCAGAAAAGGGATGCAGTTCAAATCAAAACGAGCTGCTTCCTCCTTCTGGCCACGATTTCCCAGGCTGGGGGTGAAGAGATGTCTCTCGAACTCCAATCTCGGTCGGTTCAATTCTTTTCCCTGTCCTTCACGCACCCTGAGCAGGAGGTTGTCTGGACGGGGGAAACCGCCCAGGGACGCGATATCTCCGTTTCAGGGAAACTCCGCATCGGCACGCCGCTCTTGTTGCGTGACATACTTCCAAACACCAAGGTGCGGCCTCTATACGCACTTCCTTGGCCAGACTATCCCTCGATTGGCGCTGTGCAATTCGTTGATCCTTACGCGGAACGGCGCTGGCCATCGTACATGCTGCTTGAGGCAAGGCTAGCTCTACCAACAGAGGCTTACTCCAAAGAGGTGGCTCAGGACGTGCTCCAATACCTTCGTGGGATTATTGCCCGGGGTCTACTGGATCAGCTGCCGCTTGACTCACTTCTAGGACAGCGAGTCAGTGTTCCAGGCTATCGATGGGGCTACTGGACGCCTATGTTGGATTTTGTTGGGAACCCAAGCCCGAATCCATATGGCGGATATGCTTATTCAGAACCAGGTGAGGCAATTGGACCCGGATTCACGTCTGTGGAGAACTACCTGGGGTTCCCACAATTTGGTGTTCCGCCCTTAGAGGGTACCGGGCAGCTACCCGACCTCTCCAAGATTTGGAATTTCATGGCTCAACTCCATCTGGCACTGGTTTGGAGCCAGGCATTCTCACTCCCGAATCGAACGACTGCCGGAGCGGACCATGACCGAATCAAGAAGCGAGTTCAAGAGATTCGAATGCATTGGAACTCCTACAATGAGTTGAATGATGCGGAAGGGCATCTCACTCGGCATGATGCAAAAGGGGCCGTGCGATCCGCCGCTTCTGCCGTCGATGCCGCTCTCCGCTTCTTCTGTGCAGAGTGGGGAACCTCGTTTCCGACCGACCCCATCCCATTTGACGAAAAAATAGAGAGGATCTTGGCTGACAGCGGGCGACCATCCTACCGGGCTGCCAATCGCGATGGCTCTAGGGATGTTCTACACCTTTATCGTGCTCGCAGCAAAATGCATGAAGGGGACGTGTATTACACTGATGAGCAAACAAAGGCAGAAGTCCGCGTCGACATGTCAATCGCGAAGGTTCTTGTCCAGGAGGCGGAGACTTTCCTTCTTTGGCTGGATTCACAGACATAATCGAAAAGAAACAATGAGCCGAATGAAGGCTAGATTACGCCCTATACCTTCTCTCTAGCTCTCTTACGAGGGCGTTTCGTTTTTTTTGAGCGTGCCTGGCGCATGATCTTCCTGCGCTGGAGGGCTTCTTGTTGTTCCAGTGGCTCCTCGGCCGGCCAGTACGGCAACAGCTCGGCCGCTGTGAACG
>JBGQLF010000049.1:0-15467 GCA_041499985.1 Gemmataceae bacterium | reverse complement strand
TGGCACATATTCCAGTACAGGTTCTTGAAGTTGGAGACCGCAATGCGGCTAGGCTGCTCCATGCGCTCGGATTGGAGGTAGACCTCCAGGTGGACATCGTAGGCCCAGGCGCCGGGTAGCTGCAAATAGGGCAGCGGCGGCGGATTCTGGACCGGTCCGGCAGTGCGAAACGGCTCCAGCGCCTCGAGGGGCACCACCCACGGCGAGATCGAGGTACCAAAGTTCTTGGCCAGGAAGGGGCCGAGCGGTACGTACTCCCACTTTTGAATGTCGCGGGCACTCCAGTCGTTGACCAGCACCAGGCCGAAGATCTGCTCCTGGGCGGCCTGGATCGGAATCGGTTGCCCCAGGGGATTCCCAGGGCCGATGAACAGGCCCATCTCCAGCTCGAAGTCCACCGAACGGCTCGGGCCGAAGGATGGTGCTGCGGCGTCGTCCGCCTTGGTCTGTCCCAGCGGCCGGCGCAGGTCCGTGCCGCTGACGACGACCGAGCTGGCCCGGCCATGGTACGCCACGGGCAGGTGCAGCCAGTTGGGCATCAGGGCGTTGTCCGGTCCGCGCAACATGGTGCCGACGTTGGTGGCGTGCTCGCGCGACGAATAGAAATCCGTGTAGTCGCCAATGTCCGCCGGCAGAAGCATCTCCACGTCGGCCCTCGGCACCAGAGCACGATCGCGCAGCGGCGTGTTGTCGCGCAGAGTCGGCTCGTCGTGCCGCAACAGCCGGGTGAGCGTAGCGCGGACTTCCCGCCAGGCGGGACGACCCAGGGCGAGGAAAGCGTTCAAGGTCGAGTGGAGAAAAACCTGCTGGCCACGCAAGCTCGGGACAGCGAGCAAACCTTGCTCCTGGAGGACGCCCAGATCCAGGACGCGATCCCCGATGGCCACCGCGATCCGCGCGTCCCCTCCGGGGCGGCGGCGGAACACGCCGTAGGGCAAGTTCTGGATCGGGAAGTGCGACTCCGGCGTCACCGGCACAAAGGAATGTAGCGAGGGATCAGGGGTTGGGTGCATCGGTCGTTCTTCCTTGGACATGTCCCTTGCTAGCGTGAAACGTAGCCACAAGCGTCCTCGCTTGTGGGCTGCTCCAGCTCACAAGCGAGGACGCTTGTGGCTACGATCGGACAAAAGGCCGTTTGGCCTTGCACTAGCCAAGTAAGCCCAGGCTGCGCAAATCGTCGCGCGGCTCCTCGAAACTACAGCTGCCGAACGAGGTGATCCAACCCTGGCGCAGCGCGGCGATCGCTTCCGTACCGACGCGGTGCTCCTTCCAAGCCAGGTCCTCATCGCCGAAATGGAAGTCCTCGGCCTGCTCATCCTCGAGGATCGAGCGCAACTGGTCCTCGCTGCCGCGCAGCAGGAAGCGGAACATCGCTGCGATCAGGACGTTGAGGAAGCCGTGCAGGGCACCCGACTGGCCGGGATCGGCGCGCCGAATGGGGTGGTGCAACCCAGCGGTGAACTTGACGGGAACTTCGCCGGCCTGATCCGAGCACGCGGCCAAGACAAAGGCGACCTGCTCTGCTGTGGGTACATCCGTCGCGTTCAGGCCGCCGCAGCGCAGCTTCAATCCCCCGAAGCGACAACGGACGCGGGTCTCTGCTGCGGGCGAGTAGTTATCCGCCTTCAGGGCGGCCAGCACCCGGGCCACGCCGGCACTTCCGCCCGAGCTGAACCCGGCTTCGTAATAGGGGGTCAGCACGGGCGGTCCGCCGTTCTCGATCCTCTCGGCCGCCGCCGCGAATAGAGTCTGGGTCGCCTCCGGGTCCGGCGCCTCGATCACCTCCGCCGGCAGTCGGCTCTCGTAGACATCGGCAACGACCCGGCCGGCGTGCCTTCGGCGAAACGCGGCGATGGCTTGCAGATCGGCCTCGAGCCCGGCGAGATAGTCGCTGGCGTTCGTGCCACCGCGCCCCAATACGGTGAAGCGGAGCGGTGGCCCGGAGCGGAACAGCTCCTCATCAAAGGGAGCGAGCGCGACCAGGCGTACCGCCGGACAGACAAAGCGCCCGAGTAGCCAGCCCGCGGGATCGGTGCGATAGCGAGCATAGTTGCGAATCGCCTCGTCCAGGGATAAACACGCGGGCGGAAACAGGCCCGCATAATCAATACTGGCGGCGAGCAAGGCTCGCAGACTCGCTGTCATCAACATCCCTCCGTGAGGGGGAGGCTTCGCAGAATCGCCCGCACCGGACTGGCATCGAAGCCCACCAGCTTCAGCGGCAGGGCGATCAGCTCATAAATACCGGGCGGCACATCCTTCAGCACCAGCCCCTCCAAGATGGCCATATCGTGCTTCAAGAACATTTTATGGGCCGGCAGGTCCTTGGAGGTGAAGGGATCGACGCTGGGCGTATCAATCCCGATGAGCTTGACGCCCTGGCGGTGCAGCACGTCCACCAGTTCCGGGCTGAGGGCCGCGAAATCCTCCTGGAAATTCTCCGGGTCCGGATAAGTGCCCGTGGCGAGCAGGATCCGCTCAGCCTGAATCGGCATCTGGAGGTCGGCAGGCGTGAGACATAAACCCCGCTTGGCCGCGACGTGTATCACCTGGCAAGAGCCGAGGTAGTAATCGAGGTTTCTTTCATGAATCGCGGGAGCGGTCACACCGTAATGACTTGGGGCATCGGCATGGGCCCCCAGGTGCACGGTGGCGTGCAGCGTGGACAGCGTCAGGTTGTCACCGCGACGCATGTCGCAGAGGACTTCACGACTCGGTGGAGTGTCTCCCGGCCAGACGTGGAGGCGTTCGGAAATCGGCGGCGTCAGGTCGTACAGCATGGTGCCGCAATTAACCCATGAGTTGTTGAAATTCTTCAAAGAGATAACAACTATCGTGTGGCCCGGCCGACGCTTCCGGATGGTATTGCACGCTGAACTGGGGCCAGCGGCGATGGCGCATGCCCTCGAGCGTACCGTCATTGAGGTTAACGTGCGTCGGCTCCAGGTCGTGCGGCAGCGTATCCTTACCTACCGCGAAGCCATGGTTTTGCGTCGTGATTTCGACACGGTTGGTGCGTTGGTTCAGGACTGGCTGGTTGGCGCCGCGGTGGCCGAACTTAAGTTTGAACGTCTCGGCGCCCAGGGCCAACCCGAGCAGCTGATGGCCCAGACAGATGCCGAAGAGCGGCTTCTTACCAGCCAGATCGTGGATCGTCTCGATGGCATAGCGCACAGCCGCCGGATCGCCGGGACCATTGGAGAGGAAGATCCCATCAGGGCGATGGGCCAAAACCTGCTCCGCAGTGGCCGTGCCCGGCACAACCGTCACCCGGCAGCCGACCTGCACCAGGCAGCGCAGGATATTCCACTTCATGCCGTAGTCCACGGCCACGACGTGATGGAGCGCCGGGCGCAGGGGCAAGAGTTGGCAGGCGAACGGACTGGTGAAGCCTTCCTGCCAGGCGAAAGCCGTTTCCGGGACCACTTCGCGCACCAGATCCCGGCCGACGATGCCGGGACTCGTGCGAGCCCGGTGAACCAGGGAGGCGTCGTCCAGGTCGATGGTGGACAGCACGCCGGTCATCGTCCCCCGCACGCGCAGCCGCCGCACCAGAGCCCGCGTGTCGATCCCTTCGATTCCCAGAACTTGGTGCTCGGCCAGGTAGGCATCGAGGGTGCCCTGCGCGCGAAAGTTGCTCGGAATGCGCGATAATTCGCGAATGATAAAGCCTTCCACCTGGGGCCGGCGCGATTCGGTGTCCTCGCGGTTGATGCCGTAGTTGCCGATGAGCGGATAGGTCATGGTCACGATCTGCCCTCTGTAGGACGGATCGGTGAGCACCTCCTGGTAGCCCGTCATGCTCGTATTGAAGACGACTTCGCCGAAGGTCTCGCCGGGGGCGCCAAAGTTGCGGCCGGTGTAAACCGTGCCGTCTTCCAGAGCCAGTTTTGCCACTGCCGTCATGATGCACTACCCACGTACATTGGAAACCAAGATTGTTATCTGAGCCCGACGCGCCAGCGAGGGGGGACGAGTCTCACTCAGAAGCCGTCGTTCATCAAGAAAGTTCAAAACGCTTCGGTCTAAGTCGTCACGGAAGCGAGCGCAGGTTTCTCCGCGGCGATGTAATCTTCATAGGCTATCTGGATCGAAATGGCATGATCCCCAGCATTAAAGTTGATGGCCGCGTTCTCTCCCAGCGCCGGGTCGCAAAACGTCGGCAGACCGAAGAGACTGCCAAAGGGTGGGATCGAGCCGGGCTGGAGTCCCGTCCGTTGCTCAACTTCTTCTCGAGTCGCGAAGCGCAACGCCTTGACGCCGAGCTGTTCCCGTGCTTTGCGGCTATCCAACTTGCGGTCTGCCGGCAACACGAGCAACACGAAGCGGTCCCCCGCCTTAACGATCAGCGCCTTGGCACCGCTGCCGAGCGATGTGCCACGGACGGCCGCCGCCTGCTCGCTGGTGTAGACTGGTTCGTGGTGCAAGACCGTTACCGCGACGCTCTTTTCCCGCAGCCAATTGTGTAGGCGTTCGAAGACAGTTTCGGTCACACCCCTACCTCACCGCGCTTGAGAAAGATCGAACCCGCGCTCACGCCTGGTGCCACAGGCTGCGGCCGAGTCGAAGCAACCCGGCGACCTGTTCACGCCAGCTGGCTCCGTGACTCCATTGCAGCAGACCGTGCAAAGCCTCCTTGGGTACGATCGGTTTGCCAATCGCGGAGTCGTAATGAGGACGAAAGCTGCCGCCGCGTTCACTGACCACCTGCGGCACGGTCATCTCCAGGAGTCCCTCGGCCCCTTGCGTTATCCCCCAGCCACTGGTGCCGCGGCCACCAAACGGCGTCGCCGGATGGGCCGTCGGCACGATCACGTCGTTGATCGCCACGGTCCCGACACGCAGCCGGGTTGCGAAACGCGCGGCCCGCGCGGGGTTGCGGGTGAAGATCGAAGCCCCGAGTCCATAGCGACACGACGCATTCATCCGCCAAGCATCTTCCAGCGTCTCGAAGGGCAGCACGGCCAAGAGCGGAGCAAACGAAGCCTCCTGACACAGGCCCATCTCTGGGCGCGCATCGAGGACCACCGCGGGCGGACAATGCGTTACGGTCCCATTCGGCTGAGTTGGCCGGCAGCAATCCAGCAACTGAGCTCCCTCGGTGACCGCTTCGTTCACCATCCGCTCCAGCTGCCGAACCTGGGATTCCAGCACCAGGGACATGGGTGCCGCGGTGGACGCCAAGGGTCTGAGGGCTTCCACAAAGGCTGGATACACACTACGCTGGACAAACGCGCGCCGAACGGCCAGGCAAGTCTGTCCGCGATTCAGGGTGGCCCCGAACCAGGCGGCCCGGGCGGCGAGCGCCACATCGGCATCCTCCAGCACGAACAGGGCGTCGCAGCCGGACAGCTCCAGTGTGGAGGTCACCAGCCGCCGGCCCAGGTGTTCGGCCAACCGACGACCGGTGGCCGACGAGCCGGTGAACACGATGTGATCGATGTCCGCATCCGCCAGCTCCGCACCGCCTTCACGGGTCGCCGGCAAGAGTTGTACCAGGTCTGCCGGGAAACCGGCCTGTTCCAGAAGTGCGGCGAGGACCGTGGCCGTCGCCGGCGCGAGCTCGGATGGTTTCCAGAGCACGCCGTTGCCCGCGGCCAGGGCCTGCACTAGCTGCACGCCGTTGAGCAGCAGCGGATAATTCCAGGTGCCGATGATGCCGATCAAGCCGCGCGGCCGGCGATACACCGTATCGCTCTGACCCCAGAGCCACAGCGGTCGATGGCGTGCCGGCACAGGGCGCGGACGCAACAGGCGGGCCGCTTCACTTTGCAAGAAGCGACACGCCTCCGCCAGCGGGAGCACCTCGCCGGCCAGGACCTCGTCGGCGGGTTTGTCGATATCGTGCGCCAGCGCGGCAGCCAGGTCGTCGCATTTCTGGACCAGCAGGTGACGGAGGGCGCGGATGGGCCGCAGCCGGCGCTGCACCGTCAGGTTGGCCCAGTGCTGCTGCCTTTGCCGGCAGGCCCAAATCGCGTCGGACAAGGGTGTACTGGTACGGATGGTGATCATGGTTGCTATTCTAATCCAACAGGGTCTTCGGGCCTACTTTTTCATAGCTCCAACAAGAGGAATCGGGATGACCTTCGATCCGCTGGCGCCCCCGCCGTTGCTGACTGCCGACTTGCCTGGCATCGCAGGCCGTATCAAACAGATTCTGGACGATTTCGAGGTCGAGGAAATCCCCGCGTATGAACCCAGTGGCAGCGGCGAATTCCTCTATCTCTGGATCGAGAAACGCGGCCTCGGCGCCGAATACTTCCAGCGGCAGATTGCGCGACGGTTGGGCCTGGGTGTGGGCGAAGTGGGCACGGCGGGCCTGAAGGATCGGCAAGCGGTTACGCGGCAAATGGTCTCGGTGCCGGCGCACGTCGCCGAGCGTCTCTCCGAGCTCGACGGGGATGGCATGCGCGTGCTTCGCGTCAGCCGCCACGGCAACAAGCTCAAGCCCGGACACCTGCACGGCAATCACTTTCGGCTATTGGTGCGTGATCCGGACCCCGCCGCGGGCGAACGGCTCGGTCCGCTGCTCGAACGGCTACGGCAGCAGGGACTGCCCAACTATTACGGCCCCCAGCGCTTCGGCCACGGAGGCGAAACCGTCCAGCTCGGGCTGGCGCTGCTCCGAGGCGAACCGCCACCCGGAGCGGCTTCCGGACGCCGGTCCCATCCGCGTAACCCCTTCCTGAGGAAACTGGCGCTCTCCGCGGCACAATCGGCGTTGTTCAACCACTACCTGGGCCGCCGTCTGGGAGATGGTTTACTGCGTCAGGTCCTGCCGGGCGACGTGATGGCCAAGTGGCCCTTCGGCGGTCTGTTCGTGGCCGAGGATCTCTCGCGCGAACAGGTTCGCTTCGAGGCCCGCGAGACCGTTCCTGCCGGCCCGATTTACGGGCGCAAGACTTTCCCGGCTGGAGGCGAAGCCGCTACGCGCGAACTCGCCGTGCTGGCCGATGCTGGATTTGCCCCCACGGCCTTCGCTGGCTTCGGCAAATTGCTTCAAGGAACGCGCCGGCATAATCTCATCTACCTCGACGATCTCACCGCCGTTCTCGAACCGGAAGGCGTGCGTCTGAGCGTCACTTTGCCGGCGGGCAGCTATGCGACGGTGCTCCTGCGCGAACTTTGCAAGGGCGAGACCCTGGACGCCGACGAGGAGTTTTCCCCGGACCGATCCCAACGATCCTAACGGCTGCACGGACCCACTTCCGACTTTCAGCTGCGGCGCGCGTCCCACTGCGATTGACGGGAAAAACCTCCCGGCGCGAGAATTTAGGAGGGGGCTAATTCGCCCAGTTTCATTTCTCCTTTGCGGGGACTCTAGGCGTGAACACCGTCGCAGAATGTACCGTACCCGAGCAGATTCTACTGGCTGCTCACCAGCTGGAGGATCAGGGCCCATCGCCCTTCAGTGCCGAGGCGATCATTGTCGCCTCGTGGAAGCTGTTTCCGAACACGTTCGGGCTGAAGGGTTACATCGATCAGTACCCGGACTCCAATAAAGTGCTCAGCTCGCTCATGGGGGAACGCGGCCTGGCCCGGCGCGGCTGGCTGATCAAGATGGGGCAGAAGCTCTATGCGATGACGCGCGAGGGCCGGCAGGTAGTGCGCCGCTTGCAAGGCCTCGAGCCGGCCGCCGCTGGCCCAGAGGCGCCCGTCCAGCTGTCGCGCGATCAGGAGAAGTTTCTCCTGACGCTGCTCGCCTCCACGGCCGTGGAGAAATGCGAGGAAAACCGGAAGGAAGAACTCACCTTCGCCGACGCCTGCCGCTTCTGGGGCATCACCGAGAACCTGCATGGCGAGGCCCTCGACGCCCGCTTGGACAAGTTGCGCCTGAACCTAGCCGACATCGACCGGCTGGTCGGCACCGGCAGCGCCGACCTGAGCAACGGCCGTTCGATTTCGGCGACGGACCTCGACGTGCTCTCCAATGTCCACAAATACCTGAGCGATCGGTTCGCCCGGCACCTCACCCTGCTGCGGAATCGGGTCGTGCGGAACTAAATCAGCGTGCGTGAATCGGCTGTGGGATAGGATTCCGATCCTGTCTCACGGCCACGAGACAGGATCGGAATCCTATCCCACAGCTGCTGCGGAATCGGGTTGTGCGGAACTAGCTAGGGCGTCGGGAAAGCGCAGTCGGGAGCCCTCGATGTAGTCGCCGTTGATCTCGATACTGAGCCACGAGCGCTCCAGGCTCTGCGCCACCTGTCCGGTGACGTTGCTGCCGGCGAATGGGTCGAGGACGAGCTGCCGAGGTTGCGTCAGAAAGCGGATGAAGAATTCGGGCACTGCGTCGGGGAAGCGCGCCGGATGGATCGCCACCCCCGCGGCTCGGCAACGGCGCAGGTATTCGTCGCTGGAGCGCGTGTTGGGGATGGTCAGCAGGTTAGGCGGAATGGCGCCGCCATTGTCGCGCTGGAAGTGCGGCCCGATTTCGTGCTGCGAAGGACGGCGAGCCACCTTGTAGCCGTCCCGCAGCAGCCGTCGCATCGATCGGCTATACGGCACCAGCACGCGGCGATTGTTGGCCTGCGGTGATTCGGTCTTGGAGAGCCACCAGATGATGTTGACGGCATCCTTGACCCGCGTGCGGCGGATCGTCACCCACTCGGCCGGTCCCGGCAGTTTGGAGGGGTTAAACCAGTAGAAATCCTGGGCGAGGTGAAAGCGCTGACACAGGCGCAGCAGTAATTCGTACTGGTAGAGTGAGCGCGTGCCGCTGCCGGGATTCCAGGCACTGCCCAGTTCGAGCACAAAGCTGCCGTCGGGCTGCAAGATACGGTGAATCTCTTCGGCGAAGGGCCAGAACCACTCGACGTATTCACTCGCCGCGACGTTGCCATAGGCTTTCTTACGGCGCAAGGCAAACGGCGGCGACGTCAGCACCAAGGCCACCGAGTCCGTGGGCAGCCGCCGAAGGATATCAAGCGCATCGGCGTGGTAAGCACGGCCCCAACGCGTGGTGTACGCAGGTGCAATCGCGAGTTCTGGCACAGGGTAGTCCTTCCCTTGGCAATCGGCCGTAAGGAGCCTTGCATCCCTGGGCTATTCGCATCGCCAGCCGATCGCCGAGTCAACCTGGATTATAGGACGCAAGTCATATTCTTGCCAAGGCCAGCCCTGGTGCAGGATCCAGGGACCTGTTGTGTAATCGTAGCCACAAGCGTCCTCGCTTGTGGGCTGCTCTAGCTCACAAGCGAGGACGCTTGTGGCTACGTTGAACCGTTTCTCACCAATGTTCGATTGGCCCGCGCGGCACGGCGATGCACGACTCGCCGTTCGTCCAAGCGGAATCCTCTCCGGCTGGCTGGCGTTCCCGCAACTGAGCGACAATTGCTTCGAAATCAGCGACTTGAGCGAGGCGGATAAGCTGTTGCTGGATCTCGCGGCCGGGACGGAGCACTTTGCAGTACCAGTTGGCAACCTTGCGGAAGGTCAAGCAGGCGAAGTACTCGCCGCGCTGCTCCACGAGCAGGTGAAAGTGTCGATCCATGAAGGTCAGCCGGTCCGCGTAGGTTGCCGGGGCGCCGGAATCGCTGGTTTGCCGCCAACGGTGGAGTTGTAAGAAAAGCCACGGGTTCAGCAGGGCGCCACGGCCGATGGCGATGCCGCTACAACCAGTGGTCGCCAGCATCCGTTCCGCATCCGCGATGGTGCGCACATCACCGTTACCGACCACGGGAATGCGTTCGACGGCCTCCACCACGGCGCGAATGCCGTCCAGGTTGACCTGGCCGCCGAAGCCTTGGGCGCGGGTGCGACCGTGGATGGTAACTGCCGCGATGCCGGCTTGCTCAAATTCATGGGCAAAGAAGGGCGCACTCAGACTGGCGTCGTCCCAGCCGAGTCGCATCTTCACGGTCACGGGGATGTGGACCGCTTCGACCAGGGTCCGCACCAGGTCCACGGTCTTGGCGGCGTCGCACAGGAGGGCCGAGCCGCCGCCGCCCCGCGTCACTTTATGGACCGGACAACCCATGTTGATGTCCACCGCCGCGACCCCGTAGGCTTCGAGCCACTGAGCCGCGTCGCGCATTTCCTGAGGATGTATACCGTAGATCTGCACCGCGAGCGGGTAGTCGGCAGGACAGGTTTCGATCAACTCCAACGTCTTGCGGCTGCGCTGGAGCAGGGCCCGCGCGTTGACCAGATCCGTCGTGGCCAGGCCAACGCCTCCCAGGGCGCGCACGGCCAGCCGAAACGGCATGTTGGTGTAGCCGGCCAAGGGGGCCAGGAGAAAAGGGGAAGCCAGCTGGAGGGCACCAAGGTGCAGCACGCGGCAAACCTCAAAAGGAAGGTGTTCGTCTTACCCTTGATTTCAACGTAACATCAGTCCTGGGTAAAGCCCAGCCGTGAACTTGGCGAGCAGGAAGCTGAGCCCTCGTTCGCCCTAATAGGAACAGCCGCCGTGACCACAGAACCCTGGCTGAGCCGTTGTCGTGTCGTGTTGGTACGCCCGACCATCGCCGCCAATCTGGGTGCAACAGCGCGCGTCATGCGGAACATGGGCTTGACGGACCTGGTCCTCGTGGCCCCGCAAGCCGACCCGGCCGACGCTCGAGCACGTCAGCTCTCGACGCACGGGGAAGCGATCCTGGAACAGGCGCGCATCGTGCCCGGCTTGGACGAAGCGCTGGCCGATTGCGTGCTCGTCGCCGGCACCTCCGCGCGGCTGGGTGGCCTTATCCGCGAGCAGGCCGTCCCTCCCGAGCAGGTAGCGCCGCGTCTCCTCGAGAGTCTCGCCCACGGGCCGGTGGCCCTGGTCTTCGGCCCCGAGCCGACTGGCCTGAGCAATGCCGAGGTCACGCTCTGCCAGCACCTCATCCACATTCCGACCGACCCGACCTATCCCGCGCTGAACTTGGCCCAGGCCGTCGCGATCTGTCTGTATGAGCTGCGTCGAGCCTGGCTCTTGCGGCGTGAGCACCAAACACCGTCCGACGCGCCGGCTTCGTTTGCCGACCTGGAGCGGATGTTCGACCATTTGCGTAGCGCCCTTGAAGAGATTCATTTTCTCTATGGGCCCAAAGCCGACCCACTCATGCATGGCCTGCGCCAGCTGATCGCGCGCGCTCGGCCCACAACGATGGAAGTGAAGTTACTCTTCGGCCTGGCGCGGCAGGTGCGCTGGTATGTATCCCAGCAGGGTAATGCTGGTGTTGACGAAGGCGGAACATTATGATCGGGACGGTAAGCCAATGAATCTTTGAGTTCCGCGGGGGCCTGGCCCATGCACCTTGCTTGTCCACATTGCGGGGGCGTGCTCGAATTTGGTCCGTGCCGACCGTCGTATTGCGGCCATTGTGGCCAGGCGCTCGGCTCGACCGCTTCGGACGCCACGGCCGCGCCCGATCCCGCAGCCACAACCCCTGAGCAAGTTAGTCCGTCTGCCGAGGAAGTAGCGTCTCCCGAATGCATCGGCGGCTATCGCCTGCTTCGGCGCTTAGGCGAGGGAGCCATGGGCACGGTCTACGAGGCGGAAGACCGCCAGACCGGCCGGCGCGTGGCCCTGAAGCGGATTGCGGCGTCCGGGGCCTCCTCCGCCGAGGCGATCGAGCGTTTTCGCCGCGAAGGACGCCTGGCCAGCACCATTGCCCATCCGCGCTGTGTCTTTGTCTATGCCGCCGACGAAGACCAGGGCCAGCCCTATATCGTGATGGAATTGATGCCCGGCGATACGCTGAAGGATCTCGTGGAGCAGCAGGGACCGCTGCCGCCCGAGCAAGCCGTGGCCAAGATCCTCGACGTGATCGAGGGCTTGCACGAGACGCACCGGCATGGGGTGATCCACCGCGATGTCAAGCCATCCAATTGCTTCTTGGATGGGGACGGCCGGGTCAAGATCGGTGATTTTGGCTTGGCCAAATCTCTGGTTAGCGACAGCCATCTGACCCGCACCGGGGCGTTTCTGGGCACGGTGCTGTTCGCCTCGCCCGAGCAGGTACGCAAAGATCCGCTGGACCAGCAGACCGATGTGTACTCGGTAGCCGCGACGTTTTACTACCTGTTGACGGGACGGGCCCCGTTCCAGACTGGGGACGCGGCGGCGACGCTGGCTCGCATTGTGGCCGATCCACCCCCGCCGATCCGCAGTCTTCGGCCCGAGATTCCGGCGGCACTCGACCAAGTCGTGCTGCGCGGGCTGGAGCGCCACCGCCAACGCCGCTGGCATGATCTGGAGGCATTCCGAGCGGCTTTGGAGCCATTCGCGCCGCGCCAGTTCTCTATCGGCGGAGTAGGCCTACGCATCGGCGCCTACCTGATTGATATGGTCCTCCTCACCCCCTTCTTCGTCTTCTATGCCATCTTGTTCCAAAATTCTCCCCACCCCCTCCTCGAATGGATGGGAGGGACAGTCGCCTCGGACCTTCACTGGTTCCTCTACTTTGTGTTCCTGGAGGGCATCTGGGGCTGTTCGCTGGGGAAGCACTGGCTCCGGTTGCGGATCTACGGCAACCAGGCAAGCCAGCCTCCAGGACTGCGGCGAGCCTTAGTGCGTGCGCTGGTCTTCTACGCGCTCCTGGGCTTTCCCTGGGATCTCATCACCTTGGCTTGGAGCGATGAAGCGAGCGGGCCGTACGGCCCGTGGTCGCCATTGATCGCCTTCGTCCCGGTCACCGTGGTCGGTTGGCTGATTTTGGCCTTGCCGATGCGGGCCCGCTCCGGCTACCGCGGTGTGCATGATTGGCTCAGCGGCACGCGCGTGGTGCGCCTTCCTTGGTCCTCGAAACGCCGTCCCTTTGCAGCTTGCCGGTTTCAGCCCAAAACGCATCCAGCGGGCGAAATGCCCGAACGCCTCGGACCGTTCCAGATCGAAGGAGCGCTGCGTTGGGACACGGAGGCCAAACTCCTCCTGGGACAGGATACTGTCCTGGGGCGGCGGGTCTGGATCCAGGTTCGGCCGCTGGCGCATCCGCCCCTGACGCCGGCACGGCGGGAAATCAGCCGGACCACTCGGCTGCGTTGGCTGGCGAGTAGCCAACACGGCGAGTTCCAATGGGATGCCTTTCTTGCTCCGCAGAGCTGTCCTTTGTCCGAGATCCTCAAGAGGGAAGGCAGCTTCACCTGGACGGAAGCACGTCCCTTGTTGGAACAACTGACTACGGAGCTGATCGAGGCGGACCGTGACCAGACGCTGCCGGAAACGCTGACCGTGCAGCAAGTCTGGGTCCAGACCGATGGGCGCGCCCAGCTGCTGGATTCTCCGCTGGACGTGTCTGCTCTCCAAGAAGCCGGTGGAACGAACAAGGTGGAGCCTGGATTGGCACTGCTCCAACAAGTTGCCGTGTGGATCCTGGAAGGTCGCGCCCGAGCGGGGGAATCGCGTCCTCTGTCGATTCGCGTTCCGGTGCCGGGACATGCCTGCCGAATCCTCGACCGACTCCTGGGAGTGGTGCCCGACTCGTACGCGCGGGTAGAACAATTCCAGGAGGATCTGACGGCGACACACGAGCGACCCACGGAGGTGACGCGCGCCCAGCGCGCGGCCCATCTAGCGCTCTTGAGTGCCGTGCTGCTCATCCCACTTCCCTTTCCCTTCGTCATGCCTCTTGCCTCCCGACAACTTCAGGACGGCATGCTCCGCGATGGGGTGGCGCAGATCCACCAAGCACAAACACTCCGGGACTCCCTCCCAGAGATTGCTCGGCGTGATTTCCTGCTGAGTGTGCCACGGCCAGATCCGCTCCTCCAGGCCCTTGCCGTGATTCGGCTTCACGAGGATCGCGAGCTTCCACTTCTGCTGGACAACGCCATCGCCAGGCAACGAGCCATTTTGAGCAAGTTACAGCAATCCGCCTCCTGGACGGCGTCGGATGTGAGAGAGGACGACGAAGGATCGCTGGGCCCCGCTCCTCTTGCGAAAGATGCCGAGGACGTTCGCGTCGTCGCCCGGAGGATTGCCCGCGAAAACTACGCTCATCCTCGCTGGGATACTGGCGTCCTCGGGGTCTTCATTCCGATCATCTGTTTGACCTTCCTGGGAACGGCGGTGGTCTTGGCGCTGCTCTTGCGAGTTGGCTGGACGCTCCCGCTGATGGGGATCACACTGCTGCGTGCCAACGGTCGCAAAGCGCTGCGCATCCAATGTGCCTGGCGGGCCTTCCTGGTCTGGGCACCGGTGATGGCGCTGGTCTCCTTGTCGGCATGGCTGCACGACCAGTGGCTCAAAGCTTGGCTTGCTCAGGCACCAACCGGCTGGCCCGACCTGCTGTCCTGGATCCCGTGGGGCCTGGCCCTGGCCCTACTGCCTACTTATCTCGGTCTCGCAATCTGGCGACCGACTCGCTCGGTCCAGGATCGCCTGGCCGGCACGTATCTGGTACCGCGGTAACAGGCGGGGCGAGGCCGCGGCGCTATCTGCGCCGCCAAATTGACTCCTCGGCGAGACCCATCTCCAGCAGTAGAGGACGGATGACAGCGAAGAAGCGAGCGGCATCGCCGGGATACCCGGCGGTCGGCTTCAGATTCGGGACCCGTTCCTGCCAGAATTGATTGAACTCCCGCATCAGCACTTCGCGCAGGTACTTGCTGACCATCGACGCCAAGGCCACGCAGAAATGCTGCGCGTCGGCTCGGGGTTGAAAGGTCAGGTGCAGATCGCGCTTCAGACCCAGCACGCGATAGCTACTTCGCTCCAGGCTCTCCTGTTCGGCGACGACCAGGCCCTCGGGCAGCGCATCTTGTAGCATGGCCGTGTAGGTGTTGCGGCCGCCGTGCTTGTCGATGTAGAAGACGATCGGCTCATCGCCGTCATCGGGTTTGCGGTTGCACTGCAACAATTCCGCCAGCGCTTGGCCGAGCACGGCTCCCTTGGTGCCCCAGTCATCCAGCAGGACATTGAAGCGCGTTGGACACACCACCAGGCTTCGCACCAGCCCCCAGGCGAGGTCTGACCCTCGGCAAGCTTGTTCAAATTGCCGGGCGGAGTCGATACGGTGGGCTTGCACCCCGTGGATGGGCAGCAGGCTGGTGCCAGCGTACCAGATCTCACGGTTCAGCTCGGTTGCCGAGCCGGGGCAGAGCCAGCGGATGTACTCCGCCAGGGCAATCTCCGCGCCGTGCCGCCACGGGGATAGGGTTGCGAGTACACTCGCTTCCAGAGTGGACAATCCAAGCGTGGTCGAATAAACGAGCTTGGAATCATCGATCAGGAGCCGGCCATCGTCCGGGGAGGGATGCCGGCGGACCGCCTCGCGCAGCGCCTGCCACAGATCCAGGCTCGCCAGGCTCTCGGGCACTCGGCAGGCCACGGAAGTCATCACGAACGGCCCCAGATTGGGTCCGTAGCCCGCCTCATCAATGCCGACAATCCATGGCATAAGTGCCCGACTCACGCGCTGTGGTTGATCCGAAGGTCCATCGCCTGCTATCCTACCGATACCGGATCGGCTCGGACACCGCGGATCCAGGCCTGGTTCAAAGGCAAGTAACACCGTTGTGGCGGCAAGTTTGCAACTTGCCGG
>JBGQLF010000048.1:0-15611 GCA_041499985.1 Gemmataceae bacterium | reverse complement strand
CGCCCAGCAAGGGAGGGACTGGATTTTCTCTGCACCGCTGAGGTTGAATAGCAAAACTCATTAGGCAACGACACAGGCCCGACGGAATCGCAGAACCCGGCTGGCGAGCTGGGCGCTGAACCAGATTGCCAGTGCGCCGCAGCCAATGCCTGCCAGGAACAGAACCCTCACTTGCCTGTTCGCAGTTCGATACGACCTTGCCGCCGTACAGGCTCGGAGTCCACGACGGGGGCATCAAGGATTTGCCAGTTTCTTGCTCTGTCCCCAAACCTTCTCGAAGGCCTTGGCATATTGAGCCACGAGCTCGGGTACCTCGGAAGTAAAGTAGGGAAGTGCCACCGCCGTCCGATTCGCTTCTTCCGAGCCGGGCAAGTCCGGAAGTTGCGGTAGATGATGCCACCATTGTTCCTCTTGGTACAGGGGCAGCTTGTGTTGTAGTTGGTAGCTGTAAGCACGGACCTGGACTCCCTCAGCCCGCAGTGCCTTGACGACCGTTTCGCGCGACATGCCCGCTTTGCGTTCATCCAAAAAGAGCATGTTCGAGGAGTAATAGAGACGCTTCGCGTCAGAACGAGTGAGCTGGTCCGAAAGACCCGGCAGCTGACGGAGGCGCTCATTGAGTCGGTGAACCTGTGCGACGCCTTCCCTGTTGCGTACGTCGAGCCGGCGCAGTTGAGCGCGGGCCAAGGCCGCGGCGAGCGGGTGCATGCGGAGCTTCATCCCCAGCCCCGTGCCGCTGTAGCGACGGTACGAACTGCTTGCCGGGAAACTGCTGGGGCGATCGTAATGCCCGAAGGATGCCGCCCGCTCATAGTCCTCCGCGCGCTGATACAACCCCATGCCGCCCTCCATGGCCGGCAGGGGCTTGGACATTTGATAGCTGAAGATCGACATGCGACCCCACGTGCCCATGAGCTTGCCTTGCAGCGAAGTACCAGGAGCGTGGGCGCAGTCTTCGAGGATAATTAGCCCATGTTTCTCGGCAAACTCGTTGATGACATCCATGTCGCACGGCAGCCCGTTCCAGTGGACGGGGAACACCGCTTTGGTGCGCGGCGTTAAGCGTCGTCGGGCGTCCTCGACATCGAAATTCAGCGTGTGCGGGTTGATATCCACGAAGACGGGAACCAGCCCGAACAGTCGCATGGGCACGATGCTCGCAAAGAAAGTGAAGCTGGGAACCATGATCTCGCTACCCGGCGGCAAGTTCAACGCAAAGAACATCGCCGCGATGGCGCTGGTGCCGTTGCAGTGCGCCTGGACATAGGGAATCTGGTAGTAATCCTTCCAATCCTTCTCCAGTGCCGCCACCGGTTGATAACCGGGGTTGCGCAGGACTTCCAGGACCGCTTGTTCATCTTCTGGCCCATAAAGCGGCCAGCGGGAGGCCTCGGTGTGCTTGCGCTTCGGGTAGGTGACGGCAGGTTGGCCTCCAAAGAGTGCCAGTGACTCGTCGGCTGCTCGGGCCGCATCGGAAGTCGCCAGCAGACCGGCGGCGAGAGCGCCGGCAGATTGCAGGAAAGTTCGTCGTGTGCTTGGCAAACGCCTGCTTCGCGGTTTGCGCTCCATAAGGAGGATCCTCAATGATGCCTTGGTGAGGAGAAAAACTGGAACAAGAGACTTGCGATACAGGAAATCGGCCAACGATTCACGGAGAGTTCCTTGAAGACTGCTGGCTGCTTCTGGGCATCCGGTGGGGCAGGATCGGCACGCGCCAAGGTAAAGTAAAGTTGCCAATTCTCGCGATTCCCTGTGCGTTGCCAGCCCGAACCCGTAGTATACTCCGCCTGTCCGTCCGTAAATAGTGTGGGCGTCTGGTATCCCGAGCCGCGCACCAATGGCCAGGTCTCGTACCGGTCGCCGGCCGGAGCGCTCACCACCACTTGGTAGGTCTTCCCGGTGCGCAGCACACGGGGCTTCGAGAAAACCAGTTTTACCCACGTTGCCGAAGTGCCTACGGAGGCGGAACGAATCGCCCCCTGCTCAACGAGGCTGCTGTCGCCATTTTCCAGCCGGATGGCTAAATCCTCCGGCGTCCCTACCTTCCGAAGCCGCAGCAAAACCGACGTCACTGTCCGGTCGCGTTCCGTCACGGTGAACCGCTCGCGGATCTGGTTCGCGCCCTGGAGCGACTGGAGAAAGGACTCGCTGCGTGCATTCGTGTAGCCTTGCCCTTGCACAAAACCATCGGTGTAGTAGAGGTCGGCAATCGGTGTGTGGCCGTAGTTTACCTGCCAGGGGCGGTCGCTGGCAGACTTCCGCAGCACGGCCCAGTCCGTGTCCGTCACGGCCGGCTGCATCCCCGGCGTTCGGGCGCGCTGGTAGAGGTCATTGATGGAAACATAATTGTTGACGGGATCGGGCGCCGGGTTGGAGAACACGACGTGATAGAACCGGCCCGCCTCCAGCCGCACCGCCTTGTCAAAGGTCAACAGCCGGCCCACGCCTCGGCGGATGGGCTCCTCTGGATCTCGGTTCATGGGGTCTTTGATCAGCACGGTGCTCAGGATTTTTTCGGTCGGAAAATGATCATTCGTGTTGTCGTCCGTCCGCAGCTCGACCTGCACTTGGCCCCCATCCCCACGATAGTAGCCCAGCGCCCGGAAAATCAGATAAATGCGGGCTTGGCGGCAATCGGCGCTGTGCTCGGCTCGGAAACGGTAGCAGATCTGGCGGCCAATGGTTCCGCCGATCGGTAGGTTGGCTAGTCCGTCGCCATTCCAGGCGCAGCCATAGACCTGCTCGTGATAGGCCAACCATGCTGGAGCCGCCTCGGCCGCGAGCAAATCAGTCGCACCGCTCATTGCCGCCAAGCTGTACAGCAGGGAACAGGCAACGCTTCGCGCCATGGCGACCTCCTTCATGATCCAAAGCTAGCGGCCGGCATCTTTCAAGGGTGTGCCAACATCCTGGAGCACGAGGTCTGCGGGAACATCAATATTCACCACTCCGCCTGCTGGGGGAACCGTGCAGTGCAGAGGCGTGTCGGTCGGAGAAGAATACGGCTTGGGCAGGGACTCCTTCACCTCGATGAGGTCCCCGCGTGCGCCGCTGAGCGGTGTGTCGGGACCGAGGAGCGAGCCGTCGGCCAGGACCCAGCGCGTGATCCAGACTCGGTATTCGCCGGGAGCGACGCCTTTCTGGCGGCTGCGGCAGTCGATCAGGGTATAGTGGCCGTCCTTGTCCGTACGGGCCATTCCGCCTTCTCCTGGGGTCGAGGCCGTGGGGACGAAATGGATGGATCCGCTTTCGAGCGGCACTCCCTTGACCGTGATTTGGCCATTCACCGAGACTTGCCCGCCCCCACCACAACCGGCTGCCTCCAGAACGAGAACAGCCGCCACGAGGAAACGCAGATGGTGCATCATCGCAGCCCTCACTTCCGGCCCCCGACCTTCACCGGGAGATCGATGTTCAATTCCCCACCCGATTCGGGAACGGTGTACTTCAGCGGCGTGTCGATCGGCGAAGAATACGGGGCGGGCACCGATTCGCGCATGTCCGGTCGGTCCCGCGTTTTCGTGTCCGGATCAAGGACCTTGCCATCGGCCCCGACGGACCGGCGGACCGCAACCCTGTATTCACCGGGGAGGACGCCGTTTCTGGCGGTCCGCGATTGGACCAGGGAAAAGTTGCCGTCGGCGTCCGCCAGACCGGTCCCGCCTTCTCCCTTAGTCCCCCCGGTGGGAATGAACTGAACGGCAGCGCCGTCGAGCACGACACCCTTGGCAGTGACCTTGCCGAGGACGGAGACAATCTTGTCCCCACCGCAGCCGACCACGCCAACGAACAGAACGGCCAGCGCGAGTCCTTGCCGTCGCCCCATCCTTTCCTCCTTGTTCTAGTACGGAGCCGTCGCGATCACCTGGCCGTCCGCCCGATAGCTGAGCAGACTGAGGGTGTTCACATCGATGCTCTGCTGGAGGAAATGGACCGACCCGTCGGCGAACACAAAGTTGACCCCGCCCGCGTGCAGGCTGGCCGCGTTGTAATAGGACGCGCGTCGTCCCACGCGGGCGTTGGTGCACGGGGTGGCGGCGCCGTAACACCAGATATTGAGTCCCTGGGGCGGCTGCGTGGTATTATCCGCACCGATGGGGTCCAGACCGATCATGGCCCAGGTGCGGTAAGCCCAAGAAGTGATATTCAGGTTGTAGGTGTCGAGAGTTCCCTCGCCCATGGCCAGGGTATTGCTGGTGCCGTCGGTGATGTCGGAGATCTTGGTGGTGCTGTTCTGGCCAAAGATGTACAGGCGGGCCGGATTGGTCTGGCTCAACCGCTTCCAACGGTTCGTGTAGCTCTCCTCCGCCACGGCGCAGATAAAGTCGTAGCTCGATTTGGCCCCCTGGATATTCCCCGTCAGGTTGCTATTGACTCCCAGTGGTGCGTCTGGCGTGCCCACGTCCCCGGCGTTCTGGAATTTCGGTCCGCCATCGGAGGGGCAGAGCAGGATCGAGAGCGAGGTGGTTGACAACGCTGCGTTGCCACTGGCCACGGCGTCCGGCGAGGCAAGCACGACAGGGGGTTTATACTGGAGTTCCGGCGCGCGCATGCCATTGGCCGAGGCGGCTCTCGGATTCCAGCGCTGGTAAAGGTTGGCTTGTTCGAGGTAGGGGAGCAGCAGCATCAGGCCGTTATGATTGTAGGCGACTGGGTCGGGCGGCGCGGCGTTGCTCGATTGCAAATCATTCGTGGAGTTGAACCCCAAACTGATGCCCATGGGAGGAAATCGGCCGTAGGCGTCGTGGTAGTTGTGCAGGGCCAGGCCCAGCTGTTTGAGGTTGTTGGTGCACGCCATGCGGTTGGCCGCCTCCCGGATCTTCTGCACTGCGGGTAGCAGCAGGCCGATCAGCACGGCAATGATGGCGATCACCACTAGGAGCTCGATCAACGTGAAGCCGCGGCGCCGCAAGGGTGTGGCAAGGCTACGCATGGCATGACCCTCCTGTCACAGCTAGAAGAAGTACAAGGAACACAGGCGGACCGATCAAACAGCAGCCGAAAGCCATCCTTCCGCGGGGCGACCCGGGGTCAAGATGGCAGTCAGCGACGCACTTCCGAGGAAGATTGGAAAGCACGTCGCTCGCTTCGACACGCCGTGGAGAGACTCGCTGATGATCGGTTTGACGATCCGGGGTGTCAAGCAAGAAATGGAACGAACAACGAGTCAACGCCTATGTAGCCCAAGCTCTGACGGTTTGGTCCCTTTGATGGGTTATACCGGACTTTGTGCCGCTTGCGTTTTCGGGGGTCGGTTGGGTTCTTGCCACCAGTGCCATGGATCTCGCCGCTTGTCCTCCGGTACGTCGGATAGAACCCAGAATGTTTAACTGGTGGAAACGCGTGTGATTTACTGGAGCCTCCGGGCCAGTGCGAGTAGGTCCTCTATGAGGAGTTTTAGATAAGGACATTGGGTGATTGCCACCTGCGGACCAATCTTGGGGAAAAGGTTCATGGCAGTGGTCGTCTTCTTGTAACGCCCGCCGAGGATGCGTTTGAGAAACATCGCGGGCGGTTCTTTGAAGTTGACCTGTGGAGTGGGTAGCAAAGTCCCGCCAAGAACACACGCTCAATGCTTATCCTTGCGCCCGGCCGCCCCGGCGGGAGCGAACGATTCGAACACGTCCCCAATGACCCGATCCGCCAAGCGCAGTGACTCGGCAATCAGAACGCCTTCGGCCCCAGATCCCGAGCGCGAGTTGTTTGGCTCGTAGCCGCCTTCCTTGTGCCCTTGGTCCGTACAGATGTAGCCGATATGGTCGTTGGCGTAGCCGACGATAATCGGCACGGCCCGGTCCGCGATCCCTTTCTCCAGCCGGAATCCATATTCAGTAAACGGCTCGCCCGGCAACGTCAGGAACAGATAAGGGCCGACCTTGAGTGCCTGCAATTCGCAGCGGACCGTCTCTCCCTTCTTCGCCGAGGGCACTTCCACAACTTGGGTCGCGCATTTGATCGGGTACACTGTGGGTCGCTTGGCCAACTCCTCGCGAATGGCGCTATGGTCCGCGGCCCGCACCACGGCACAACCGAGGTTACGGCCCGTCCAGCGGATGTCGGCCTCGTCGCCGCAACGGTACGGGTGACCCGGCAAGTTCGGTCGGACGTCGCCACAGCAGCCCTGCAGGAACAGTGCCGCCGTCCGACCGCCATAGACCTTCTCCACGAAGCCCTTCGCCTCGCCCGGAAAGTCAGCGCTAATCTTGGGGTAACCGTTCAAGTAAGGCTGCGACCAGTGGTCGCCCCAGGTGAAGACGCAGGGATGGCAAGCCGCGTGCATCAGCACCGCGAGCGGTTCCAGGCTGCGGCCGTCATCGAAGCGCAGCACCTTGACGCGGTGATCGCACGGGCCATCCGGGTTCAGGCGGACCACCGCTCGGCCCTCGATAACCTTGCGGCGGTTGATATTGAAGTCGATGCGGTCCTCCCCGTAGCCGAGGCTCACTAGCCGCATGTCCTTCGCCGCCCGGACGCACGCCTCGCCCACGTCCTGCACGACCTTGCGGCTCCAGTCCGGATTCTGGTCCCAGCCGGGTCCGGAGTGATTGTGGCTGGATGCCACCAGGATATTCGGGCTGGGCGTTCCAGTGGCCGCGTTGACGGCGGCCCGGAGTTGGCTGGTCATGTTGGGACGACAGTAAAGCAAGTCCAGCGTGACGACGGCGGCCTTGGCCGTGCCGTCGTCCAGGAGCAGCACTACGGCGTGCAATCGGTCGCGGACCCCTTCGATCTCGCGCACGTGCCCCACGACCTTGGTGCCCGGCGGCGGCGTGATGTCCACCTTGGCCACCGCTGCTCGCAGGTTGGACTCGACCAGGAAGGGCATATCTTCCGCCCGCGCCGCGATCGGCAGTGCGAGGGCTGCGAGGACCACTTCCAGCAGGAAACGTGTCTGGGCCATTGCATCCGCCTCTGCGCATGGGTTCGTCAATCGGGGAACAGCGGGTTTCGTGCGGGCGTCTCGCCTCAACGCAGGTGGGGAGGAACGTCGTCCCGGACTGGGCGCCGCTCGGCTTGCCCTTTCGAGGGCTTGGCCCGGCGGACCTGGAGGGTCACCTCATTAGTCTTAGGTTCGACATTGATCTCCAGCCCCGATGTCTCGAACTTGGCATGGGCCAGCTCCAACTTGGGCGGAGGCGGTGGCTCTCCCTGCCGGGACTCGATGACGGCGACGCGGTATCGGCCCGGGACGGCTCCGTCGCCGGGTGCTGTGGAACCCAGGCGGAAGGTGCCATCCGGATTGATGCCCGCCCGTGCCACGGGGGCGCCCTCCGGCGTCTCCAGGACCACCATGCCCGAGGCCAGCTCGGTCACGGGCTTGCCATCTTCCCAAACGAGCTTACCATTCACTGGATACAAAGAGTTCCTGGCACACCCAGTCAGAGTAAGCAGAACCATCATGGTGAACCCGGCCGGCGCCAGGCACCGCGGAATCGCATCGTCGACCATGACCGTTTCCCTCGGAGATATGGAGTCCCGGCCGCCGGTTGCCAGACACGGAGCGATCGGGACACGTTGGGCAGTTCAATAGCTGCCAGGGTTGGTAATCACCTGCCCGTCATTCCGCATGGCCAAGCGTTGCAGGGTGGGACCGTCAATGTTCACCTGGACGGCGTGCACACTGCCGTCGGCGAAGACGAAGTTGCAAACGCCAGGGTGGTAGCTACCGAACCGGTCCCCCGGCAGAGCCGGGTCCTGCGACCCGAGAGCCAGCGGATACGATGCGCCTGCTGCCCGCTGGTAGGTAAGGCCGTCGTCGCTGTTGTAGATGGAGTTGTCCCCGTCCGGGTACTTCGTCTGGTAGTACTGCGGGCGGATGTGCTTCTCGCCGAACATAAACGTGTTGCTCGTGCCGTCCGTGATGGCGGCTAGCGGGACGAGGCTCGCCCACTTATACGGATAAGTGGTCAGGTCGCGCGTTCCCTGAATGATGGCCCCGTTCGCGGAGCCGGGGGTCTCCCCATTACAAGCTGCGTAATCCGAACAAGCACCCGGCATATGAACCAGGCGCCAGGACGCACTGGACGCCGAAGCGCGGTCGCCATTGGAGGAGCCCCCGGTGAGCCCGGGAACATCCACACTCAGACGCAGCGATTGACGGGACGGGCAGTAGTAGGTCTTGATTTGGATTTGCTGCGACGATGCGGTCGCGTCGAAATACGTGGGGTACGCGAGCGTCAACGGTTGGGTGCCATGGGCATTCACCAGCTTCGCGTCGAAGGCCGCCTGCTGCTCGATGAACTGCAACAGCAGCATGGCCCAGGTGGCTCCCCAGTCGCCGGTGCGGGCCACAGGCAACCAGCCATAGCTGTCGTGGAAGGTGTGGCACGCCAGACCCAGCTGCTTGAGGTTGTTGGTGCAGGACATGCGGTTGGCCGCCTCGCGGATCTTCTGGACGGCCGGCAGCAGCAGACCAATCAACACGGCAATGATGGCGATCACCACCAGCAGTTCGATCAGCGTGAAGCCATTTGGCGCGGACAATCGCTTGCGACGAATCATGATGAGTCCTCCAGGCTCCAAGGCCCTGACGCGGGTGTTGACCAGCGAGGCCGGCACGTCCAGGTCCGAGAACGGATACGCTTACCAGGCCGCATCATCGGATGCATCCGGGTCGAGTGCAATCCAAAACTGCCTCAAAACTTGCTGCCGTTTGTACCAGCGCCAACCAAGAGAAGTGATGACCTTGAAGCCGACCTGCATTGGTGTGATATCTGGAATACGGCCGTCCAGAAAGCACGTCGGATAACGTATCAAACTGTTTAACTCACGGAAGCCTTTGGCGTCACCTTCGCTACTTCAAGGCCGACTAAGAACCTGTTCACGATCTTCTGAGGAGGAGAGCAACGAAGGCAAACACGGCCATATGGAGGCTGGCGTTGAGCTTTCGCTCGCAGTTTTTCCATAGTCTGCGACATTTTTCCAGCCATGCGAAGGAGCGCTCGACCACCCAGCGCTTGGGAATAACGGCGAAGGTATGGAGTTCGTTGCGCTTGGCGATTTCGACGGTAGCGCCGAGTATTTCATCGACGGCGGCGGCGAAGTTTTCTCCTGTATAACCGCCGTCCGCCAGCACGTTTTTTACTTCCGACAACGTGTCCTGGTGAAGCGCAAATCCCTCCAGCGCGCCCCTCCTGTCGGTGACGTTGGCGGTGGTGACCAGCAGCATATGCGGCAATCCTTGCGTATCCACGCCGATATGCCGCTTGATGCCAGACACCAGCTTGCCGCCGTCATATCCTTTTTCTTCGGCGGTATCGGTATTCTTTACGCTCTGCGCGTCAATGATGAGGAAGCTGGTTTTTTCGTTCCGACCATTGTTTTGTCGAGCCTCGCCAACCATTTTTTTTTAACGCTTCCTCCAGGATGCTGTCTTTGCCATCTTCGCGTTTTTGGCTCCAGTCGCTGAAATACTTATGGCAGGTGCGCCATTTGGGGTAATCTTTCGGCAGCATCCGCCATTGACAACCGCTCTTCAGAACATAAAGAATGCCGCAGAAAACATCGTATAAATCAACCGTGCGCGGCTTGGTTCTCTTACGGCATGATTCCAATAGCGGAAGAATCTTGACAAACTTGGCGCGGCTGATATCGCTGGGGTAAGAATGTGTCATCGTACTGAACCTCCTCAAAAAGCTCAGTACTGGCAGAAATTCCTAAATAGATCGTGAACAGGTTCTAAGGTGTTGCCACGGCCAGGTCCTGCCCCGCGATCCCTTCCTCCACGGCTTCCTGTCGCTCGGCTCGCACCTCTTGCTGGGCCGTGTCCAAGAAACGGGCGACTACCACGGTGATGTTGTCGGGACCTCCCGCGTCGTTCGCGGCCTTCACCAGCCGTCGGCAGGTTGCCTCCGCACGGTCCTCCTGTTGGAGCAGGGCAAAGAGCCGTTCGTCGCGCAGGGTGGTGTCTTTCTTCGGTGCCATGGGGCGATGGTCTGGCTTATGTGCGAAGGCTTCTGTCCTCCCGTGAGATCAACTCCATGAAGAGGGTGAGCAACTCGCGGCCGCCATGGGGCTCACAAGCTGCAAAAAGCTCTAAGAAGCGTCCTCGACCGTCTCGGTCCCAGACGTCCTCGGAAAAGTTTTGGAAGTCATCGCGGAGAGAGTTAATGAATTTCAAGAGGGTGGTTTTGTTCCGGGAATCGGCGGGCAAGGCGGTGGCTGCGGCGCGCCAATCCTCGAGCAGGTTGATGATCTGCATGAGGGCCTGGTCCCCGGGATCCAGGCTCAGCGCTTCTTGTTCTCCATCGGCTTCTCTGGGCTTGGCACTTCGTGATGGTTCATCCTCTTCAACCGCCAATTTCTCTCGGAGCGCAGCAAACTGCTGACCACACCTCGGGCAGATGACCCAACGACCGACCAACTCATCCGGGACCTTCAAGCACGCATGACAGGCAGAACAAGTCAAACTTTCCATGGGGGTGTCTCCTGGTTCTTACATAGGCGTCCTTGAAGATACCCGATCATGCCGGCCAGCGGCCTTAAGGGGGTCAGCCGTCGCTACGCCGAGTTCCTCGAAAGGCGTCCGGCGGAGCAGCGTATCAAGCAACTGCAAAGCAGCGCTCGCGGCACGTCGGCTTGCAAGGACGACTCGGCCACTGCCGCGATGCTCAGTCCCGCGGAGAGCGCCACGCCTCGGCGCGCGATCTCCTGGCGCAAGCTTGGAGGCACTCACCAAAGGTGCCCGGCTACGACTACTGGACATAGGGGCGGCCCGTCACGGGCCTGGCCGGCTCAGGCCGGTCGGCAGAGGTCCAGATACGCTGGGCCAGGGCGAACCCCACGGTGGCGCCAAAGGTTCCCACCAGGACGTCGGAGAGACTCGCGTACCGCGTGGGCAACCAGACCTGCCCGACCTCCAGACACGCGGCGACGGCCGCCGGCACGAGTACAGCCCGGGCGGCCCAGGACCCTGGCCGCAATGGTTCGCGCGGGGCCAGCAGGGCGCCCAGCAGTGCGAACAGGGCAGCCTTGTGGACGAAATCCTCCAGGGCGGTCAGTGGATCTCCCGCGCCATATTCGGCGAGCGGTACCCACGACGCCTCCCACAGACGGCCCCAGGCCGTGGCGGAGTCTGTCGCGAAGTGAAAGGGCTGCCAGTTGAGAAACACAGCGACGACCACCCAACCAGCAAGCAGCCAGGGCCGAATGCCGGACCAGGACACCTGCTCCTCAAGCCTCACAGCAGCCGCCCAACCAGCCAGTGCCGCGGCTGCCCCGACCGGGATGTCCGCGGCGGTGCAGGAACGGCTGGCCACAAACAATTGGGCGCACTCGATCACGCCAGCCACCGCCAAACCCAGTGCCAGGACCCACGACCACCCCGCCCACCGCCGCCACTGAGCGCCCGGGAAGTGGGCCGCCAACAGCCCCAGCGGAACGAAGCAGAGCAGTTCCCAAAACTCTCGCGTTGCCAGTCCCACCATGTCACCGGACCGCAAAGTGCTCGGCAGCCAACCTACGCCCCCGGTACGGTATTTCCGATAGAGGTCCTTGGGGCTGATGGTCAGGTCCAGCGGCAGCGTCTGGAAGAGCAACAGCAGGAAAAGATAAGCCGGAAAAAGACGTACCGCTCGGCGCCCGTCATCAACCCGGTCCCAGGTGGTTCGGGCCACGATCGTCAACCAGGGACCTGCAACCAGCCAGAACACCACGCCGGCCGCGGCACCGACAGTTTGGGCGACGATATCATTGATGGAGGACACCCGTGGGGGAAAATAGAGCTGCGAGAATTCAAGCCCGGCCGCCACCGCGGCACACGCCGGCACTACCACAACGGCCCATAGCCGCGACCGCCCCGTGCGGTCCACCAGCAGCCAGCCCGTCAACAGGTAGGCCACGGGAACCATCAACAGAATGTTCGCCAGCCAGTCGGACTTCGAATCGATGCTAATCGGCTGTGTACAGACCTCGCGGAAGCGTTGCAGGGCATCCGCGAGGGGGACGAACCGGAAGTTCAGCGGTACCACACTGGCATACAAGGCGAACAGGATCGTGCCCAGCGCGAGCAAGGCGTGCTGCCGCGCGCCCAGAACACCATGCGTTGATGGGCGCGAAGAGATTCCGTTCACCGGACCGCATCCCCCTGGGCCTGTGGAGCGACACCATTATACTCTAGAAGAATTCGTGGCAGTTGCTGTGGAAGATCGCTCGACAGTTGGATAAGGGCTGGTTTACGGTCGGCGTGTTTGCCAGGATCCACGTTGATGACCAGTCAGTCCAACCCATCAGTCGGGATCGGGGACGTGGTTAGGATGCCAACGATGACGCGAGCAACGGGGTGTCGAGTCGCACATAAGGCCCATACTCGGACGTTCGATCTCCCCCAATGCAAGGTCCGACGTTCACGGCATCTATCGCGGACTCGGGGGTGAAACGTGCTTCGGCCTTGCCGGATTCTGTCCCGCGGTTCCCATTGCTACCGTTAAGCCTCTCGGTGAAGAGCGGCGTCCAGTTCTTTACAATCGTGGCGGTGGTATTGCTCAGGGGAACAGCTGCTTGAGCTGGTCCGCCAGCCCGGTCCCTACCTTGCCGATTTGGACGCGCGCGGTCCTGCCGGCGCTCATGGCGTAGTCAGCTGGTACAGCTGGGGCGTAGATGGGGGCAATTGAACGGTTCCATCAGGTCGGAATTAGGTTTTGGGCGATTCTGCCCGCTGCACATCACTGATTGTAACCCATTGGTTCGCAATAGTTTGGCGCGCCGGCGCCGCCATCGCTGCGGCTCGGGATTGGGTTTGAGAACGCCAAGAATTGGGTTTTAGCAGCGGCCAGACCAACTCGGCGGATCCAGCAAATCGTGCGAATGTCTCCTTTGTTGACTCTATGTGTCATGCTCAGCCTGCCGCAATTCCCGCCGAATCTCTGTGGCCAATTCCTGCTCCGTGGGTAGATGAAGCTGGTACCGGCTGGCGAAGATCTGCTTGGCCTTGCCGAGCGTGTACTTGACCATGAGGTCATTCTTAGCGGCGCACAGGATCAGGCCGACTGTCGGGTTATCGCCAGGGCTGAGCTGCGTTTCATCAAAGTAATTGACGTAGAGCTGCATCTGGCCGAGATCGGCGTGGGTGAGCTTGGCGACTTTGAGGTCAATGAGGATGTAGCATTTCAGGATCACGTGGTAGAAGACGAGATCGACGTAGAAGTGGTCGCCTTCCAGGGTGAGGCGGCGCTGGCGGGCCACGAAGGCAAAACCTTTCCCGAGTTCGAGCAGGAAAGTCTGCAAGTTGTTCAGGAGAGCTGTTTGCAGCTCGGTCTCCACCAGACGCGGGGATTCGGGCAGGCCAAGGAATTCGAGCACCAGCGGGTCTTTGATGGCGTCTTCGGGGGTCTGGATCTCCTGGCCCTTGCGGGCCAGGCGCATCAATCCTTGCTTGTCGCGGCTTTTGGCGAGGCGCTCGTAGAGGAGACTGTTGATCTGGCGCTCCAGCTCGCGCGAGGCCCAGTGATTGGTGACCGCTTCGATTTCGTAGAAGGCCCGGGCATGCGGCGATTCGACCTTGGTGAGCACGCGGTAATGGGTCCAGGACAGGTTGGGGTTCAGCTGCCCGGTGCGAGCGGATTCGTCACGCGGTGCGTGATGAATCTCGGTAGCCAGCAGTTCCGGGTAGGCCAGGTAGAACAGCCGCATGTACCTGAGATTGGTGGCAGTAAAGCCTCGGCCGAAATCGGCGGTGAGGCGAACGGCGAGCTGAGCGATCAACTGGGTGCCGTAGTCAGCCCGTGCCTGACCGCGTTGTTCTTCTTCGATGATCTCGCGGCCGATCAGCCAATAGGCACGGACCATTGCGGAATTCACCGAGCGGAATGCTTGGCCGCGTGCCTGGCGGATGATGGCCTCAATGCGCTGGTACAGCGCAGCGGGCAAGAGGCTGGAAGCCGGCACCGCCCCGCTGCCCCTTGACTTTCTGGCTGGGAGGGCGGAAGGCTTACCAGGTTTCTTGCGTTTGGCCATAGTGCATCCTTGCTGGGCGAGGCAGAAGCCGCGGATTCTCTGCATGTCCTTACGCGATGTCCGTAATGAAGGCAAGGGAGAAAGGGCTTTCCCGAATAGCCCACACGGTTGCTGGCGCTTCCGACGGCACCGGCGCTTCCAGCCTCCGGCAGGAAGCGTTTCCCCGGGCCGTCTATGCGGGAGAGCAGGAGGTAGAGAGCTGCCGCCCGCGGTGCAAATGAGCAGGCCATCCTGGGTGCAGGATAAGTTGACCGAGGCGGGCAGATTCGTCACGCATCGCGTGACAAATTGTCGGTAGCCGGCAGTTCCAGGTAGGTTAGGTAACGGGTCGGTGCTTGAGTGGAGAGAGTCTTAATTAGCTCCCGAATATCCTCAACTCGCCAGGCAGTGCATCGGCGCGACAACTTGACTGGCTTCGGAAAGCGTCCCGATCTCACCCCGTCCCACCAACAGGTCTTACCGAGGGGAATGACGGTCAATACCTGCGGCAACCGTAAGAAGCCCGTTTCGGGAAGATCGTGCATATCAAAGCCCCTTTCATTCGCGTCCGGCACCCAGACCGAAGTCAGCGCCGGTCCCGAATTGTGCTTGGGGCGGTAGGAGTCGGGAATGTCCCGCGTGTTCGCCTTGTTTAAGCTCTATTAAGAGTAGTATATCAGGAATTAACGGTTATGTCCCCAGGAAAATGGCTCTGAGAGCCAGTTTGCGAGCGCTTGCCCGGCTCTTGGGGCCGCTCGGGAAAGCAGCTCGGAGGCTTCGTTCCGCCTCGGTAAAGGAGACTGGGGCCTGGTCGCCCAGGAACAGCGGCGAGCCGTGGCGCAAGCGATGGTGAGAGAAGGTTTGGAATGAGACGGAATAAGCCGCCAAATTAGACGTCGGTAACGGCTCGGCAAGAGCTTCCGCTGGCTTCGATCCGTTAGGGGACTCGCGTCTTTTCCAGGAAAAACAGGGTGCTCCGCACTACCGTGCGGTAAGCCGCCGCAGGTGAGAATAAGACGGAATAAGACGCTCAATTAGTGGAGTGCCCTGGTGGTTGCAACAAGCGACCTTCCTGAACAGGCACCACGTCGTTGCACTCCGACTGGGAATTCCCGGTTCCGGCCCCTTCAGGCAGGAACCGGGGAAACCAGTCTATTCAGAAAGCTCTCTTGAGGATTCAGATATGTCCCCAGGAAAATGGCGGCGGGAGTCAGTTCGCTGCTGGTTTTCTCCCTAGTTTTCTCCCTAGCTGTCCACAGCGGTGCAGCTCGCCCTGTATAGGAATCCGCGAAGCCAGGCGAAGATGCAGCAACCCAAGTGTCCATTGAGGCTGTTCAAGAGGGGCAGGAAAGATCGGACAGTCAAGAAAAAGCGCTTGCCGCGCCAGGTGACATTGTGGTGGCAAGTGGGTGATATTGGAGAGGCAAAATCCTCGCAAACGCAGGCTGGCGGCGGGAGAGCAGATCATCGTTAAGATTTCGTTAAGGAAATTGTGGTACGTTAAAATTAGGCATGATCCGCATCACGCAACAGGAGAGTGCCAAAGACGCCAAACGCTACTACGCGACGGCGGACTATTACAGCGAAGGGCAGGAAATCGTCGGCCAATGGGGCGGCAAGGGGGCGTCGCGGCTCGGGCTGGAAGGGACCGTGGACAAGCTCTCCTTCGAGCGGCTCTG
>JBGQLF010000047.1:0-15629 GCA_041499985.1 Gemmataceae bacterium | reverse complement strand
GAAGACCACGCCGTCGCCCACGAAGTTGGCACCTGAGACGATCTCTGAGCCGGTCTCAAAAGTCCAACGCTTCTGGCCCGTGGCGGCATCGACACAGTGGAAGAGGCCATCGGAATCGCCCACATAAAGCGCTCCCGCACGAATGCTGGGAGCCGCTTTGATGGGGCCGGCTTTGTACTTCCACTTCTCTTTGCCCGTTGCCAGGTCGAGCGCGTAAAGGTGCTCATCGAGCGAACCGATGTAAACGGTGCCGTTGGCGACCGCAGCCGTGCTCTCGATGGCATCCTTGGCCTTGAATTTCCAGCGGATGTCAAGTTGGTCGGGTAGACCGGATGCCGCGACTCCCGTTTGCAAAGCATTGCCGCGGAATACCGGCCAATCCGGGTTGGCCTTTGGATCGGCCGCCGACAGATTCAAGAGGCAGGAGGTCAGCAGCAGACCCAGCAGGCACAGACCAACCAGGCCTCGGGCCAAGTAACAAGTCATGTCACCATCCTCCCAGAACCCTCGGCTCCATTGGCGATCATAACGCGGCCTCGTACAGCTGAAGGAGTTCATTCTCGGTCACCGGCCGGGGATTGAAACGGCCGGTCCATTGCTGGGCGGCCTCCTCCGCCAGCACCGGCAAGATCCCAGCACTGACGCCACAGGCCGATAGGCTTGTCGGGAGCGAGGCAGCGCGCATCAACTCGGCGATTCGCCGGGCCAAGGTCTCCGCCGCTACCGCGCGGTCCCCGTTGACCAACCCAGCTTCATGAGCCAGGTCACCGTACAATCGCCCGACGACGGCTGCGTTGAAGCGGATCACATGAGGCAACACAATGCCAATAGCAACGCCGTGCGTCAGCCCGTAATGGGCCGTGAGAGGGTTGGCGCAGGCATGACAGGCCCCGAGCATCGAGTTCTCGATCGCGACGCCGGCGAAGTGAGCGCCGAGCTGGAGAGCACTCCGAGCCTCCAAGTTCCCCGGATCGCGGAGAGCGGTTTCCAGGTTGGGTTCCAGCAACCGCCAAGCCTCCCGTGCAAACATCTGCGAGAGTGGGTTGCGCTTGGTGCAGACATAGGCTTCGACCGCATGGGCCAGGGCGTCAATTCCGGTTATCGCCGTCACCTTCATCGGCTGCGATACGGTCACTTCCGGATCCAGGAGAGCAATCCGGAAAGCTGCCTTGCGGTCGCCGCAGGCCATTTTCATGTGCGACTGCTCGTCGGCGATGAGGGCATACGATTGCGCCTCGCTGCCTGTGCCGGCTGTTGTCGGTACACCGATAGCGGGGAGCATCGGCCGCGTGGCCTTGCCGAAGCCCTCGTAGTCGGACATGCTGCCGCCGTTGGTGAGCAGGAAATTGATCCCCTTGGCGCAGTCCATCGAACTGCCGCCGCCAACGGCGACCAGGAAATCTATGCGCTGAGCACGGGCCCGCGCCAGCCCCACCTCGACATGGCGCGTCGTTGGATTCTCCTCAACCCCGTCAAAGAGGAAAGGCTCCAGGCCCGCGCCGCGCAGAGACTCCAGCGCCCGTTGGGGATGGCCAGCAGCCTCCAGTCCCGGATCGGTCACGACGAGCACGCGCGTGCCGCCGAGCTCGCGTGTCAGCTCACCCAGGCGCGTCAGCGATCCGGCTCCGAAGACCACCCGAGTGAGGGGATGAAAGTCGACTGCCGGCAGCGCCGTGGAGGGCATTCCCGTGCGTGCACTGCTCATAGAGGTCAGAGAAGACACTACTTTCATGCGGTGGGTCCCTGTTGATCCGAGTGGTGGGACAGCCAAGCTCGCGCGGCCGCGGCCCGTCCGGCGCTCGCGCCGAGCCCCAAGTTTAGTTTACACGGTCAAGGGGCCTTGATGTTGGAAGGCCCGGGCACGGAACAGGAAGTCCACAATACTGCCTTCATGCGGTTGGAGCCAGTTCAGCTGGATGGTCGGCATCGGGCCGATGTTCAGTCGATCAATGTGCGTGGCATCGAGGAGCGCGCGCTGGAGTTTCTTATCTTCGGTGATGGCCGTGCACACCAACGTCCCCCCGATCGACTCCAGCATCTTTTCCTGCGGACACTGGACGACCGTGACGAACGGGAACATGAATTCTTTCTTGGCAATGGCCGGCTCCGGCGAATCGCACAGGATAACTGTTGGCCGCAGGTAATCGCAGCGTTCCCGCTTCACCAGCCGCTGGCCGAACTTGGCGGTCATATCGTGCACGCCTGGCATCTGTACGTCCTTGTCGATATCCGCCGAGATCGCATCGGCTTGACCGGGGACGGTGAAAGCGGCCAGAGCAGCCTTGGGCTCTTCCGGCGGCAGCGGCTGGACCGGACCCATCCGTTCTGCCATCGCTTCGGCAATCTCCCGAGCATGGCGCGAGACCCAGATCCCCGAGCAATTGATGCAGCCTCGGCCGCTGTTGACCAGAACGCTGTCCACCATGAGGTCCAAGTATTTACGCCAATTGTCCACCTGGTCATCGCCCAGGAGGATCTTGCTGAAGCCCGGACCGTGCGCCTGTACACGCGGATTGCCCTTGTACTGTTCGACGGTAGCGCTGCCGCCGAAAATCAGGCTGCGCGGACAGCTGGCCAGAACGGCCGCTCCTACATCACCTAGGCCGGGGTAAATGGCGATCGCCTGTTTGGGAATCCCGGCTGAGACGAAGGCTTGCGTCATGCGGTACGGCGTCCAGGGCTCTTGCGGCCCCGGCTTGAGAACCAAACCGATTTGGAGCGGGATGATCGGCAGCCACAGGGTGTGCACACCCGGGGAATTGCTGGGGAGTACCATGCCGAGGACCGGCGATTGCGCTTGGTAGCTGATCGGCACGCCCCGGTGTTCGACTCCGTAGCCGCGTGAGAGGATGTTCAGATCGAGGCCGCGCGTTAGGGCGTCCAGGATCCTCTCCATCTCGTTGAGCACAAAGTGGTTCTTCTTCATATTGAACCGGCACATGTGCTCGGGCAGGCCGGTTGTGGCCGACTGCATGCGCACGAACTGGTCGGGCGTTTGTGTGCCGTCGCCCAGGGGCAGTTCGGCCTCGGTATAGAGGTCGGCGGCCTTCTTGACCATTTTGAGAAGATCCGTGATGGGGATCTCACGGAGCACTTCGCGGGCTCTGCGGGCATGACGCATGTCGCGCTCGATGAGACCGCCGTTGGCTCGGCTGACCTCGGCGAGGACTTCGCCGGTGGCAAAGTGGACGACTTTGTCCGTCTCCATGCTCTTGTACGGCTCGCCCCAGCGGAGGACGGGAATATGTATCACGGGTGTTCTCCTTGCTCGTTTTGAATATCGGGCCGCTCGGGCAGGCGATGCCGGTAGCGTGCCGGAGTGTCACAGGCCTCCTTGCAGGGATTCGCTTATGGGTAGCACGACTTCCACCCAACCACAGAATTCTTCGCCGGCATCCTCGTCGATGGTGAATTCGATGCTTCTCTTGGGCACGGGTATCGCTTCACCGGTCTGCTGCATCATGTCCAAATGCAAAGTAATGGCCTCCTCAATCATCTGCTTGGTCTGTTCCACGGTGATTCCAGTTGCGACACACCCTGGAAGATCAGGGACATCCGCGCTGTAGCCAGTGTTCGTTCGGCGAATCATCACGATGAACAGGCAACTGATCGGCTCATCTTGGTTCATGGGACTGCTCCGGACCTAATCCAATTGGGCCTGCCGAAGGATGCTGGCCTGTGTCTTTGGATGGAGAGTATGGTTCAGTTTGCCCGGCAGGGTTACGGTCCCCGGCTTGGTCGGATGGTGAAGCTGGCGATGGCTGCCCGTCTGGCGCACCACAGCCCAACCATCGCCGCGCAACTTCTGCAACATCTCCCGAACTTTCACAAGGCCACTCGCTCAATACACTCCCACCGTCGTTGTCGCCGCAAAGCCTCGGAACGGCCGCACGCCGCTGACGCCGTCCCAGGGATACCTGTCAATGGGTGGCTCGCGCTCGCCCTCGTCGCGTTCCTCGAAGCGTGGCATGAAGAATTCCTTCGTCAGTGTCGTTAGCATCACGCGACCACTCTGGCCGTAATCCACCACCTTATCTGGATCATCAAAATCAACCACTTGCACAACGGCGCGCGGTTGGGGCGCATAATAGCTAATCTTATAGCCCTCTTCCGCGCTAACCGGCTTGGAACAGGCCAGCCCCATCAGGGTATTGCCATAAGTGGGCGTCATGTAGACGCCTTCTAGCAGCTCCTCAACGGCAAAGCGTGTGAACTGCGGCGTGAATTCCGTACCGCCGGAGAAGATGCCTGTGATGCCGGTCTGCTTGATGCTCGAGCCCTGTTTCTCAAGCGCTGTGGCAAGGGATTCCAAGAGCTTCGGAGTGGTAAACAGACACTTGATGTCATGGCCAGCCTTGAGCACTGTCAGGGCCTGTTCGATAACGTGTTCCTTGTAGGCATTGAGGTGCTCGATCCAGCCCTTCTTGATCAGCTTGACGACCCAGCGCGGATCGAGGTCCACGCAGAAACAGATGCCGCCGCGATACTGGCACAAATGCTCGACGGCCAAGCGCAAGCGCCGCGGACCCGAAGGCCCCAACATCAGCCAGTTCGATCCCTTTGGGAAGTACTCATCCGGCAGGGTGTGGCTGAACATCTCGTAATCCGTGCGGAAGTCGTCGCTGTTGATCCGTGTCTTGGGAATGCCGGTGGTGCCGCCGGTCTCGAAGACATAAATCGGCTTATTGGCCAAAGCTCTCGGCACCCAACGTCTTACCGGGCCGCCGCGCAGCCATTCATCCTCGAACAGGCCGAATTTCTTGAGGTCGTCAAAACCCTTGACCTCCTTGCGCGGATCGAAACCGAGTGTCTTGGCGCGCTCCAGCCAGAACGGCGCACCGGTATCGGGATGGAAATGCCATTCGACGATCTCGCGCACATGCGCGTCGAGCTGTTCGCGCGCTTGGCGGGCTTTGGCTTGCAGAGACGGCGAAATCGTGGGGGTCATGCTCATGAGGGTAATGGTTCTCCGTACAGAATGTACCAGTTTTGCTCGGCCGCAGCGAGAAGTTTGGGCTCGGATCGCAGAGGCGTTGTGCTCGCGCGCAAACGCTGCTCAAGCGTTGCCTTGTCCAGCTGGGCGACTAGCATCTGCAAGTCATCACGGTCTTTCGTCCGCGCACTGAAGAGCTTGCTAAGAATGACGTCGTGGGCATCGACCAGATAGACTTGCAGATTGCCAAATGGCTCCAGGGAATGAAGGCGCAGTTCCCACCCCTCAGGGAGATAGTGCGATTGAAAGTGAGCCAGGTGGAAGCCGTAACGTTTTCTGAGCTCCTGCAAGACCGTGTGGAGCGAACGAATCTCCGGTGGGACTTCATCCACAAGGTCGATATCGTCGGTAGCTCGGCGGAGGCAGCCTGGTAGAATCAGCGCTGCCGAGCCACCGACTTGCAAGCGAACGGGCCGTGAGAGATGGGTGCTCAAATCTCGGAAGAAGCGGCGGAGATCCTCCGGTTCGGTTGCTGCCATGATCCGCTCCGCCAGCGAAGGAAAACCAGGGCCGCCAAGGTCTTCGCGCCGAATGGCTTCCAAGGTGGCGCGCGCTGGGCATGCGGCGAGCCAACTCGATAGCTTATCTCGGCTCCACGATGTCTGTAAGGCTTCCAGACTGTCACGGATCAACAAGCGCGTACGGAAGTCCAACGGCTGATGGTCCGCGGCGTCTCGGATAGCCTCGGCCAGGTCGGTGGCGTCCACGTAGGGGCGACCTTTCACCAAACTCCACAGATCGTTGCGTACCTTCATCACTTGTTCGCGATCGCAAATAAATGCGTTTCCGACATCACGTACAACACACCATTCGCGGCGACCGGTGTGCTCCGCACCGGTTGATTGATCTCGATCTTGGCGAGCCGGTTTTTCGTCTTGCCGGGAGCGTAAATGCACACGTCACCGTCGCCGCTGGCGATGTACACCTTGCCATCCACCCAGTACGGCGAGCCCCAGATCTCCGATTTCAAATCGTCTTCCCAGAACTTTTGACCGGTCCGCGCATCGAGGCAATGGAGATAACCCGCCAGCTCCGCCACATAGAGAATGCCGTCCTGGATGGCACAGGTGCTCATGGTCCGGCCAAAGAGGTAATCACGGCCTGTCTTCGCGGGGTCCGGGGAGGGGCCGCCGTAGTGCCAAACCAGGGCCGAATTCTTGTTCGCGGGCGCCTTGGGATCGAAGTTATCGTTGAGCGGCGAGACATCGTTCTCCTTGGCGGTGCGCCCGAGCCGATCCGCCTTCTCCAGATCAATGCACCACAGATGGCCAACTCCTTCGTAGTGCTCCGGATCTTGCCCCACGCCGATATACACCTTGTTCTCGTAGACCACCGGCGTGGCGATGAAATCGCTGCGCGTTCCCTTGCCGCCGAGCTCGTATTTCGACGCCTTCGGGTTGCAGTCAAACTTCCAGATCAGCTTGCCGGTCGCCGGGTCGAACCCGCGCAGCCAGCCGTCGCCACCCGGAAAGATGATGACGGGATGGCCATTGGCCACCGCATAAGTCGGGTTGGACCACTGCCCATGCATGATCA
Source organism: Gemmataceae bacterium (assembly GCA_041499985.1). GTDB lineage: Bacteria > Planctomycetota > Planctomycetia > Gemmatales > Gemmataceae > JBGQLF01. The sequence goes on along the minus strand of JBGQLF010000047.1, from coordinate 9,100 downwards.
TCTTGCCAGGAGAGCTATCCTGCCACACGACCTTACCGGTTTTCTTGTTGATGGCCAGGAAGCTCGGCGCCTGCGGCGAGGGGATGTTGATGTGACCCTCATCAACGCCGTTGGCCGTTACCACGAATAAGAGATCGCCGACAAGCAGTGGTGCGCAGGCCGACATGTTGTGTGGAAAGACATTCAGTTCTTTCATCATCTCGAGCCGCCAGATGATGTCGGCGTCGGTCTTGTCCTTGTATTTCTCGTCTTGCACGCCGTCGTTCTTGCCATCGAGGAAGCCCTCGGTATCGGCACAAATGACCTCACAGCGGTTGTTGACGTAGTAGACGCGATTGCCCTCGACCAGAGGGGTGGAGCAAATCCCCTCGTTCGGCCAATCGTTTACTTGGCCTGAGGGGAGCTTGTCGTGGACCGCCTGCCAAAGGAACTGGCCGTCGGCCTCGCGGAAGCACATGACGACGCCCTTGTCCCCCTTGATCTTTGGATTACGTGGCGCATAGTTGTTGGTGCCGACAAAGATTTTGCCACCCGCCACCACCGGACCACCGTAGGCCCGCGAGCCGAGAGCGGCGACCCACTTGATGTTCTTCTGCTTGCCCTCCTCAATACTCCATTCGATCGGCAGATTCTTCTCCGTGAGATTGACCATGTTCCGATGGAGACCACCGCCGAACAGCGGCCAGGCACGGGCCAGATCCGCCTGGATCTGCTGGGCGTAGGCTTGATCGCTACTCTGGGTGGAGCGCCCTGGCCAGGCCACGACGGCCATAACCACGGCGAATATCGCTAGACTGATGCCGAGAGACAACCAGCGTCTTAGCGAAGGATATGCGTTCATAGTGCTTCTTGTCCTCTATCCTTTGAAGGGTGGGCTGTGCCCACCGATGAGAGCCTCGTCGTAGAGAAGATCCTCCAGCGGTGGGGACCGCCCCCCTACTTATTGGGTGTCACGCTCACGTTGTCGTAATAGATCTCCGTACCCGGGTCCTCTTCCAGGATGCCCGTGGCGTAGCCATAGAGAGCGGGACTGCCCTCTCGGTTGGGAGTCGGATCTTCGAATTCGATCGACCAGCCAGTCGGTTCAGACTGATCGCGCGGCCACGCCTTGGCCCGCACCAGTGCCTTGTCGCCGTCCACCTTGACCGTGAGGCGCATGCGATACCAAATATCGGGCTTCCATTCCCAGTGAATGCTCTTGTCGACGCGGGGCAAAGCTTCCCAGGAGAGAATGCGTAACTGCTGCTTGTTGCCGTCCAGCATCAAGGTGTAGCGATTGGCCCCGATGCCGATGTCCGGGAGATTGTTGCGCTTCTGCGTGCCCTGGACATCCGCCTGGATCGTGTAATCGCTAAGGGTAGGCAACGCGATATACGCGTTGGCCCGAGCCAGCGGCGGGCGTGAGTCGTTGGCCAGTTTCTTCAAGGCGATCGAACCGTCCTTGAGCTTGGTGACCACGAACTTGCCCTGACAATTCACCCAGCCAGCCGGGATGCGCCCTTCTGGGATACTGTCAAAGTTCTGGACAATGGGTAGGGGTGGAACGACACGAACGCGTGCTCGGCTTTCCAGTCCCTCGGCCTTGGCCAACACGGTGCCCTGCTGACCGGGAGGCTGCTTGGCGATCGTCAGTTTGCCTTCGGGGCCGATCTCGCCCTGCAACGGAGGGGGTGACGTCTTCGCGCCCGGCGGTGGCGGCGGAGCGGGCAAGGACCAGTTGGCTTTCACTTCCTTGAGGAACTGGCCATTAGCGTCGAAGCCGCGCACGTGGAACGTGACGCCCTGGCCCGGTTGTAAGACGACATCCGCGGGGACCACTTGCACATGCGTGACCTTGGCCCCGGGATTGGCAGGGGCCTCCGCAGGCATGGGCGGGATTGTATCGGCTTTCGCCTTCTGGTCCTTCTTGCCGATGCAGTAGATTTCATCGCGGGTGGCGAAGTAGATGCGGCCGTTGACGATGGCGGGACTGCCGTTGGTCTCGATGAAGGACCCGCCGGAGGGGCTGTAGAAGATCTGCTCATGCAGTTCCTGGCACCTTGTCGGCCCGGGCTTGAGAATGTGGAACCTGTTATTGACATCCGCAACGTAAATCTTGCCATCGGCCCAGACTGGTGAGCCACGGGCCACCCGTCCGTAGCCGAAATTCCAGAGCGTCTTGCCCGTGGCGCCATCCAGGCAGTACAGCTTGGCGGTGTCACTGCAAACATAGAGGCGGCCTTCATGAATGATCGGCGAGGCATAGCCGGACTTGATGCCATCGACCTTCCAGACGAGGGCCGGCTGCTGATTCTGAATCTTGGAGGCATCGAGGCACACGATTCGTCCCTGGGTACTGGTGCCTTCGCTCTCCTCGCCGTGGGTAATGTAGACCCGATCTCCAGCAACGACCGGGGAGCTGTTGATCGCCGCAACGCTGACCGGGTAACTCCAGACTTTCTCACCCGTGCGGACCTTAATCGCGTGCACGGCCCCATCAGCCCCACCCGTGATAAGCAAGCGCTGTCCGCCGATCACGGCTACGACCGCGCACGAGTAGTACGTGCCCTTGAATTGGCCTGTTGGTTCCGACCACCAGACGGGGCTGCCGGTGCGCTTGTCCAGTGCCAGGTAGCGGTTGCTGCCACGGGCCTGATCACCCCAACTCGCGTTAATCATGCCAACGATGACCAGATCGCCATCGACGATCGGCGTCGTGACGCGGCCGCCATAACCCGTGACCCGGCCGTACTCCTCGGTGAGCGAGTGCGACCAGACCACCTTGCCATCGCGGTTGAAGCAGAACAACAAGCCCTGCACGCCATGGGCGTAAACGTTTCCAGTCTCGGCATCTCCGGCCAGGTTGGTCCAGCCGACGCGGCTGCCGACGATGTCAGTGTGGAAGACATTGAAGCGGTGCTCCCAGAGCACTTTGCCCGTGTCGGCGTCGAAGCACATTACCCGTTCCTGTTCACGCACTCCCTCGTCGGCATCGTTGATAATGTAGACGCGGCCGTTCATGACCAGCGGCGTGGACCGGCACCCGTAAGGCATTTTCCAGATCAGATTGTTGTCGGCAGCCTTGGGATCAGGCGACCAGCGCTCTGGAAGATCCTTTTCACGGGAGACCCCGTTCTGCTCTGGTCCGCGCCAATGGAGCCAATCCCCGGCGTAGGCAGAACTTGCCAGGGGTGACACGGGAAGGATGGGGAGAAAACAGCCAACGAGCAGCAGAGTGCCGAGCAGCGGTAAGGTAAGTTTTCTCATCGTTCGTTCTCCTTGGTTCTCTCCCCGTGCTCCCCCGGTCGGCCGTGGTGACGTTTCTGGACGCGCTGGGCCTTCATCTCGAACCGTGGTAGCGTCCCCGGAGCCACCGTTCGGACCTCGGCGCGGAACAACAACTCGTCGCGGATGGCTCGCCCCACCTGTGCCGCCAAGCCACTCTCGGGCAGCGCGGCCATCGGCTCCAGCTCGATCCGCACGGCGGCGAGTGGGCCAGTCTGATCGATTTCAACCCGATACTCGGCCACCTCGCTAAACCGCCGGATCACAGCCTCCAGGGCGCTGGGGTAAAGATTGTTGCCGCGAACGTGAATCATATCATCTGTCCGCCCCAGCACGCCACCCTCGAGACGCACAAATGTCCGACCGCACGGGCACGGCTGAGGATCGATGCGGACCAGGTCGCCCGTCCGGTAACGGAGCAACGGACTCCCCCAACGCCCCAGGTTCGTGAGTACCAGTTCGCCCACCTGTCCCGGGACGAGCGGCTGGCCGTTTGCCGGATCGATCACCTCGACCACGTACTCAGTCTCCAATAGATGTAGACCACCCGGATTCTCGGGACATTCAATCCCGACGGCTCCAACTTCCGTAAGGCCATTATGGTCGAAGACCCTGGCCCCCCATGCCGCCTCGAGACGCAACCGGGTTGCGGGAATGCTCCCGCCCGGCTCGCCAGCCACAATCAGAGTACGCACGGAAGAGCGGGCCAGATCGATTCCTTCCTCGAGAGCTACTTCCGCCAGGCGTAAGGCGTACGTCGGCGTGCAGAAGACCACGGTGGCCGAGTGAGCGAGGAGGAACCGCAACCGGGCCGTGCTACTCATCCCGCCGCCGGGCAGGCACAAGTAGCCGAACCGACTGGCCGCGTCGAAGGCTGTCCAGAAGCCAAGAAACGGTCCGAAGGAGAAGGGGAAGAACAAGCGATCCTGCGGCGCCAGACCCACGATGCGAAACATCGTCTCCCAGCACCCCAACAGCCATTGCCAGCTCTCCTGCGTATCGAGCCAGCACAATGGGCGGCCCGACGTTCCGGAGGTTTGATTGAGCCGGCAATAGCGGTCGAGTGGATACGTGAGGACCCGGCCGTAAGGCGGATGCTCTTCCTGGTCCGCCAGCAACTCGGCCTTGGTGGTGAAAGGCAATTGGATGAGATCGTCTGCCAGCTGGTTTCTGGTAACGCCATCCAAGCCGGTCTGGGCGATTTTCTGGGCATAGAAGCCGTTCCGGGGCAGGATCGCGCTCAGGAGGGCGCGCAAGCGATCCTGCTGGAAGTACGCCAGTGCGGGACGATCCAGGCATTCCTGCGGCACCGACATCGACGCTCGCTTTCGACGTTGCCACTCACCGCGCCAGGACTGTACGATCCTTGATATCAAAGCAGAAGATCAGATCCTGGTCCCGCAGATAAAGTCGGCCATTTGCCACGACGGGGTGGGTCCAGATTTTCCCGGACGGCTTCCGCCGAGTGGATTCCTGCGGCAGCTTGAAACGACCCTTCTCCTTCCACCCTTGTGGACTGGCCTCGATCAGCACGAGAGTGCCGTCATTTTCACCGTAGCAATAGAAGCTCCCGTCGGCACAGGTGATCGATCCCTTGCCGAGCTTGGACTTCTCCGCCCAGACGATCTGTCCGCTCTTGAAGTCCTGGCAGACCCAGGCTCTTTCCGAGTCGGAATAGCCGTACACGTGCTCGCCGACCAGGATCACCCCACCGTGGTGGTTCACCATGTTCTTGTTGACGTACACCTTGTCGGCTTTGATCCCCTGGCCATCGGGGGTCAGGTGGAGCAATCACAGCCCGCGCCATAGCCGGCCGTGGCATAGACATGGTTGTCATGAACAATGGGTGTGGGAATGACAGCAGTCCGGTAGACACCCTTTTTCGGATAGTGCCAGAGGAGCCTGCCATCTTGGGCGGCCACCCCGGCCACGCCTATCCCGGTCATCTGAATGTACTGGCGAATGCCGCCGATGTCGGCGACCATGATGGACGAGTACGCCGCTTGGTCGGTAAGTCCTTTGCTCCGCCAGATCACCTTGCCGCTGCGCTTGTCGAGAGCCGCCAGGGTACCGCCGGAGCCACCCGGGGAAACCACGACCTTCTCGCCATCCACCAGCGGAGACTCACAGTATCCCCACCCGGACATCATGCTCCCATTCAGGTCCTTCTTGAGGTTGAGGTTCCAGTGCTTCTTGCCCGTCCCGGTCTCCACACAGACGAGCTCACCCTGGCCGCCGAGGACGTAGAGCAGCTCGCCGTCCACGGTGGGCGTGCCGCGCGGGCCATCGGCATGCCCCTCGGGAAAGATCGGTCCGAGCGCGGTCGACCACAGCGCCTTGCCCGTACGCACATCAAGGCAGTAGACGTACTCCGCGTCGTTGCGAGCGCCCGCGGTAAAAAAGCGATCGCCAACGATGGCTGGTCCGGAATAGCCGGTCCCGGCGTCGCGGTAGGTCCACAGCAGGGGAGGCCCCTCTTTCGGCCAGGCTTTCAACAGGCCTGTCTCCGATGAAATAGCGGTACGGTCTGGACCACGCCACTGGGGCCAATCGGCGGCCAACGCCGGCAGGGCCAGTGCGCAGACAACGACTGCAAGGACAGGCAGCGTTTGCAACTTCATCACTTACCTCAGGGTGCAGGAGCGTACCACGAAAGCTTCCAGGGGTAGGTCAGGCAGCACAGCCAAGCGCGGCAGGGAGGGCTAATGGCAGAAGTCCTACAACACACCGCGCCTGATTGCCAAACCGGCAGGACATCCTCACTGTAAGTATATGGTTGCAGCAGGGGCGTGCCAAGCAGTTTGTTGGTCGGGCGAACCCTCTCATAGGAGTCCCAGGTGACGCACGCTCTCGGGGAGCAACGTCAAGCGTTCTCCATTGGCCAGCTCGAGTTCCAGTCCAGCCCAGCCCACCTCCATCAGACGCCCGTGGTAGACATTGTCGTGACACTCCGCCGTCACGGACTTGCCCAGCAAGCCGAGGCGCCACTTCCAGCAGGCCTCTAGTGTAGTCAAGTCGCCCTGACAGAGAGACTCGTACTCGCCATCGAGCTGCCGGATCAGCAACTCCGCTACCGACCGACGGTCGAGGGGATAGCCCGTAAATACGGAGAGAGAGCCGGCTTGCGGAAGGTCGGCTGCGTCAAGGCTTGCGGCGCTCTGATTGACATTCAGACCAATGCCGACGACGGTAGCGCGGGCCTGCTCGATGAGGATCCCACAGACCTTTCGGCCGCGAATCAGGACATCGTTGGGCCATTTGATCCTGGCTTGCAGATTCGTACTGCGCCGAATCGCCTCACAGACCGAAACCGCGGCCCAGGCTGTTAAGAGCGCCGGCCGGCGCAAGGCAGGCGGCGGAAAGAGGAGCACCGACAAGAGAACACCCACCCCTGGAGGAGACTCCCAGCGGCGTCCGTGCTGGCCCCGTCCAGCCGTTTGTTCATCTGCCAAAATGACCAACCCGTCGGCACTCGAATCCTGGGCCATGGCCGCGGCCAGCGTGTTCGTGCTGCCCACGCTCTCGTAGACGAGGACGCGCCGCCCCAGCCGTTTCGTCGCGAGCTGCCATTCTTCCCGCGGATTCATTGGTGGAGATAGTCCAGTGCAATATCCAGGGCCGGGGCCGAGTGTGTCAGGGCGCCGATACTGATGCGATCCACCCCGGTTTCCGCGATGGCCCGCACCGTGGCCAGGGTCACTCCTCCCGAGGCTTCCAGGAGCACGCTCGGCGCCAGCGCCTGGCGGCGCCTGACGGCTTCTCGGAGCAGCTCTGGAACCATGTTGTCGAGCAGGACGATATCCGGATGGCAGGACAGGGCCACCTCGAGTTGCTCCAGCGTCTCGACTTCGATCTCCACAAGCACGCTCTGGCTCCCTCGAGCGCGCGCAGCCGCCATGGCCGTCCGAATCCCCTCCATCCCCCTTCCGAGAGCGGCCAGATGATTGTCCTTGATGAGGATGCCGTCGTACAGTCCCTGGCGATGGTTTCGGCCGCCGCCACAGCGCACCGCGTACTTGGCCAGGACGCGCCAGCCAGGAATGGTCTTGCGCGTATCGAGGATGCACACCGGCAGCCCAGCGACGGCATCGACATAGCGGCGCGTCTGCGTCGCGATGCCGCTGAGGTGCTGCACGAAATTCAGCGCGACTCGTTCAGCAGCGAGGATGCCTCGCATGGGACCAGTCACCCTGGCCAACGGCTGCCCTGGCTGCACGCGCTCACCGTCCTGAGCCGACGCCTGAAGCTGCACCTGTGGGTCCACGGCCGAGCAGACCTGCTCCGCGGCCGGCAGTCCCGCCAGGACGCCGGGCGCACGAGCCAAGAAGGCCGCCTGAGCGTGCAGGTCTGCCGGGATCACCGCCTGACTCGTCAGGTCGCCAGCGGCATTCAAATCCTCCTCCAGCGCCCACTCTACCAAACGCCGGCAGGCAGCGGCCTCGACAGGATTGAACATGTGCAGCATTTTATCGTCCGTCGCGCGTCGTTTTCCTGGCACCGTTTCTTATGCCAGTATACGAACCCGCGGGAATTCGAGCTCGGGACAGAGCAGTGCATCCCGCCGGCCCTCAGCTTGAAGCAGGCCGTACTCGCCCTTGGAGAAAGGGAGGAATCAGCGAACGTAGTTGCGAACCGCCCAGAGCCGCACCATCGTATCGTCGCCCGCGGTCGCCAGCCACTTGCCATCGGGAGAAAAGACCAACGCCCGAATCAAAGCCGTATGCCCTTTCAGAGTGGCAACGTTTCTCCCCGTGACCGCATGCCAAAGACGCACGGTTCGATCATTACTCCCGGTTGCCAACAGCACACCATCGGGAGCGAACGCCACGCCATTCACTGGCCCATCGTGTCCATGCAGCGCACGCCCCTGCTGTTGCTCTAGGTCCCACACCTGGACGGTGCCATCGTCATGGCCCGTCGCCAACAGCCGGCCATCCGGCGAGAAGGCCAGGCCATAGATCCATGTGCTCTGCCCCTGGAAACGAGCGCAAACCTGGTGGGTAGTCAAGTCCCAGAGCAACACGCCTGAATGCAGGCTCCCGGTGGCCAGGGTATTGCCGTCCGGCGCAAAGGCCACCGGATGGCGGGCGGCGAAAGTGGCCAGTTCGTGCCCGCTGCCCACATCCCAGAGCGTCACCGACTCGACGCCGCGAGCCCCCGCCAAGATCGTTCCGTCCAGGGAGAAGGCCAAGGAGAAGACCGGGTCTTTCCCGTTGGGAAGGACAGCCCGTTCCTGACCGGCAAGCACATCCCACAAGCGCACGGTGGTGTCCACACTCGCGGTGGCCAGGAGCTGACCGTCAGGCGAAAAGGCAACGGCCTCGACGGCGGCGGTGTGTCCGAGGAGCGTGGCCCGCTCCGTCGCGGTGGCCACGTCCCAGAGTTTGACCTCGCCCCCGCGGTGTCTCAGGCCCGCACCCGTTGCCAGGAGTTGACCGTCAGGCGAAAAGGCGATCGCGTGAACCTCGTCGCTATGTCCCTGGAAGAGGATCGGAGAAAGCGACCCAGAGAGTCTCTGGTCGTGTCGTTCCGGGACCACGATCGCGACCGTGACCAGGAGGGCCAGGCAGACGAGGCCCGCGAGCCGGAGCTTGCCTTTGGAGAGCCAGGCGCGGACGGCAGCCGGGGCGCGACCCGCGCGCATGTAAGCGAGCAAGGACACGGGGAACATGGTCGAATAGCTTTCTGCTGGGGAGCGGTCTGCGATACACTAGCAGAGTCGGCCCCGGCGCGCAGACCATGCGCCCGGGCGCTGCCGGGCCGGTGAGGACGTTACCTGGCGGCATGGCCTCACCGGCCGTTTTTTTCTCGACCGGCTTGAGTCATCAGATCGTTG
>JBGQLF010000046.1:0-15666 GCA_041499985.1 Gemmataceae bacterium | reverse complement strand
GTATTCTCGTCAAACCGCCCCAGCCGCCACGCTCGCCGCTCACACCAGCGAAAGTAGCAACCCGCGATCAGGCTCAGCACTAACGTGCTCACCCCCAGCATCAGAGCCAGCTGTTCGTGGTGCCAATCGCTGAGCGGTGTCGGAAGTTCGCTCGGCCCCATCAAGCCCCGGCGCATGCCTTCCAGCCAATAAGTCGTCGGCAACGCCAGGCTCACCGGCCGCAGCCAAGCCGGCAGCGTCGAGATCGGAAAGACCACGCCGCTCAACAGGTACAGCCCACTCGCCAGTCCCTCACTGAGAAAATTACCGTAGCGCGATAGGTTCAACACAGATCCTGCCAGGATCAGCCCAAGCGACGCTAACATGCCCACCCCGACCGCCAAATAGAGCGCCAGCCAGCCCCAGGCAACTTGCTGCCGCCCCAGCGCCGCCCGAACTTCCGGCAATAACATCCAGCCGACCAGCAGGGCAAGCAGCACGCCGAAGCTCGCCTGGACGCCTTGCGATAAGCCGCGGCCAAGGAGATACGTAGCCAAGCGGGCAGGACTGATCCGCACATACTTGAGCATGCCGTACTGGTCGCGATCCGAGACCACCGCCGCGGTCATGCCGAACGTGATGCCGCCGACCCACAGATAGCAGGCACTGCCGGCGTACAAGAAGGGTAGATAGCCGGCCGGTGCCTGGCCGCCGGTCGCAACCTGAGCCGCCCAGTACATGCACACCAGCAACAGCGAGGCCGACACGGGTTTCACCAGGACGTACAAGGCGAACAGCCAGGGACGGGTCCAATTGCTCTCGATCTGCCAGGCCAGCCAGACCGCCCAGCGCAACGTGCGGAGATGATGCATCATCGGGTTACTGGGTCCTCATGGTAAGACAGAAGACAGAGGACAGAAGACAGAGGACAGAAGACAGAAGACAGAAGACAGAAGACAGAGGACAGAGGGAGGTGATGCATCTTCTGTCCTCTGTCTTCTGTCCTCTTCTTACTGAGTCCTCACCGTCAAACGGCCTTCCTCGCGCGCCCGCCGTTCCAGATAAGTCAGACTGAACCGAGCCAGGACCAAGAACGTCACCGCCAGCACCGCCAGGATCGCCACATCCAGCCAGATCGGGAGCAAACCCTGGCTCGCCGTCCCGGGAAAGAGAACCTGGCGCATCGCATCGATGCCGGCGGTCAACGGCAGCAGCGCCGCGACATACGGCAGCGCCCGCCCCAGGATGCGCACGGGAAAGCTCAATCCCGAAAGCAGATAAACCGGCTCCTGCAACAGATTGAGGACGTGCCACGCCTCGCGGCCCCAGAGGAGGAAGGCCGAGGCGAATACCATACCGACGCCATACAGTGCCAGCAGCGTCAACAGGAAGATTCCCGCCAGCAGCCACCAGCTACTGGGCGCGAACGAAACACGGAAGAGCAGCCAACCCATGCCCAGGATCACGCTTGCCCGCACCATCGTATTGGCCATGCCGCCGAGAGCCATCCCGGCCAGGATTGCCGTCAGCGACCCCGGCGCCATGATATACAGCTCCAGGTTGCCGGCGTCCCGGTCCCAATAGAACTGTGCACCCATCGACCAGAGCACGTTGAGCCAGAACGCCGTCATGACGCCGCCCAGGATGACGAAACCAACGTACTCCTCCGGGGCTTGCAGCGTGCGATAGACGAGGGCGAAGGCGCACACCGACAACACGGCCAACAGCGTTTCGAGCACGACCCAGCTGGGCATGCGCCACAGGCAAAGGACGCGGGGATAAGCCCGGGCCAACATCACGCGTAGGAACAGAGCCACCGAGCCTCTCACGCCGGTTCCTCCTCCCCGCGCAGGCCATGACCGACCAACTCCACAAATACGTCTTCCAGCGTCGGCTCGACTTTCTTGAGCGTCAGGATCCGCGATCCGCCCCGCAGTACTTCCTGGACCACCGCTCCAACGACTGCTTCGTCATGCAGCGCAACCTTGAGATCGACGACCATCGGTCCCGCCGCGGAAGTGCACTGGTGCACACCTGGCAGCCGGCCCAATTCATGCCAGCCGTTGACGCCGGGGGTTACGGCCAATTCGAAGATGGGGTAGCGCTGGATACGGCGCTTGAGATTGCCCGGCGTATCACAAGCGAGTACCTTACCGCGGTGGAGGACGGCGAGGCGATCACACAGCTCATCGGCTTCCATCATGTAGTGCGTCGTTAGCACCAGTGTCCGGCCTGGGCGCTCTCTGATCCACGCACGCACAAACTGGCGGATGGTCCGGGCGGAGGTGACGTCCAGGCCGAGCGTCGGCTCGTCCAGGAACAGAATCTTGGGATCGGTAACGAAGCCCCGGCAAAAGTTCATCTTCTGCCGCAGTCCCGTCGAGAGGTGACAGATCCGCGTGTCGGCCTGCTCGGTCAGGCCCACGACCTCGAGCATGTGGTCAATGCGGCGCTGGGCTTCTCGGCTGGGAATACCGTACAGTTGCGAGAACAACCACAGGTTCTCCCGGACCGTGAGCACGCCGTAGCCACTGCTCTCGCCCCCAGAAACCATGTTGATGCGCTCGCGCACGGCCTGGGCCTGAGTCACGACCTCATAGCCATCTACCCAGGCCGAGCCGGTCGTCGGGGCCAGCAAAGTGGTGAGGATCTTGATGAGGGTGGTTTTGCCGGCCCCGTTGGAGCCGAGGAGGCCGAACAATTCCCCGGGCTGAATCTCCAAGGTGACGTCGTCCAGGGCCACGAATGCCGCGGCCGAAGAAGGATCGGGATTGCGGAAGCGAGACCGGCGCGGCGCTTTGTAAGTACGGCCGAGTTTGGCCGTGCGAATGGCAGGGTGCTCAACGCCTTTCGGCATCACTGAATTCAACACTCCAAGGGCCCGCGCCGGTCTCGCTTCCGCAGGCTGCAACAGCAGAGGACAGAAGACAGAAAGAACCCTCTGCGACTCTGTCCTCTGGAGAGACTATTCACACAACAGTAGGCGAATAGCCGAAAAAAATCAAGTTGCCTGTAGATCCAGGGATTATTTCTCCCCGCGCTGGAATCCACTGGCGGGAACACTTCAGGTTCAAATTGAGCAAAATCGCCGATGCGTGCGGGTCGAGCCGCTGCTCGGTGCCGTGCTCGACGTCGAAAAAACAAGCCGGTTACTGGCGCAGCAGCTAGAATTACTTTAGTCTGCCCCACTAGGTCACAGTCGAACTGGAAGTGGTCGCGGTGTTGGGCCCGGACCCGGCCACGGGAAAGTTTCGCCGGATCGTGCGCTTGGCGGGCAGTCTGCGGGGACCTCGACAGGCGCGCAATGGGGCCCGTGTTGAGCCGGCATCACCGACTTCTATAGGCAGGAGGCTTGTACACCGCGCACCGGATGCAACCGTGACGCCAGCTCCCTGACGCTGACTCAATGGTTGTGGTGCGTAATGAATCTATTTGCTGCACTTCGGGTCGCCTTGGCCGCCCTCCTTGTCAATAAGGGCCGATCTACACTGACCAGCCTGGGCATCGTTATCGGCATCGGCGCCGTCATCAGCATGGTGTCAGCAGGCGGCGGTGCCCGGCGCAAACTGGACGAGCGCTTGGAGAGTGTCGGCAAGAACCTGATCCTGATCCGGCCCGGAGCCCGCACGGCATCCGGCACCGTGGCCGACACCGCACCTTTGAAACAGGAAGACGTCGAGGCGATTCGCAAGGAAGTTGGGCCGTCGCTCCTGGGGGTGGCGCCGTCGCAGGTGACGCCGCGCGTCGCTTCCACGCGCACGACGCATTGGCAAACCTTGATTGTTGGCTCCACGCCGGATTTCCAGCGTGTCTGCAATTGGGACGTGGCACGTGGTCGATTCATCACCGAAGACGACGTCAAAAAAATGGCTCCGGTGTGCGTGCTCGGCCAGACGGTTTCCCGCAAGCTGTTTCCGGACAAGCCGAATCCCGTCGGCGAGCGGGTGCGCGTGGATAGTTTGCAGCTGCACGTGATCGGCGTGGTTGCCGAGAAGGGACACAATCCGATCGGGGCCGATCAGGATGACCAGATCTTTCTGCCCATCACCACCTGGCAGCACAAGCTCACCGGCGAGGAAAACATCGCCCTGATCCTGGCCTCGGCACGCTCCGAAGCCCTGATCGAAAAGGCTAAAGACGAGATTGTCGAACTGTTACGCCGGCGGCACCGCCTCAAGCCGGGCGAGGTCAACAACTTTGATGTCAGCAGCGTACGCGAATTGGCAGCCATCGCTCAGGTTCTGAGCACGACCATGCAGGGGCTGGTCGTGGTGATCGCCTCGATTTCGCTGATCGTCGGCGGCATTGGCATCATGAACATCATGCTCGTGTCCGTGACCGAGCGGACACGCGAGATCGGCCTGCGCATGGCGGTTGGGGCCACCGGCTTTGATGTGCTGATTCAGTTCCTGATCGAGGCCGTGGTGTTGGCGCTGCTCGGCGGCATCCTCGGCATCACGCTGGGCATCGGCGGCGCCGTCGGCGTGGCTTACCTGGTTGGCTGGCCACTCGTTGTGTCGCCGGCGATTGTGCTGTTGGCCTTTGCTGTGTCGGCCGCGGTCGGCATCTTTTTTGGCTATTATCCCGCTCTGAAAGCGTCGCGGTTGGATCCGATCGAAGCGTTGCGGTACGAGTGAGCGCCTGCATGTCTCGCAAAGCAGTCCTTTGCTTTTCTCCTTGGCTCCCCAACGAGCTTGAAAACTAGCAGAAAAACCACGGAGTCTTCATTAGCCCAGTGCTATACTGAAAAGGCTCGTCGCTCCCTTGGCAAGAGGAGGAGGTTCGATGGCCGTGAGCATGAAAGACCTGGGGATTGACCGACTCAGTGTCGAGGACCGCCTCGCTCTGATGCACGAGATTTGGGATAGCCTCACCGCCGACCCCGCACAGATCCCGCTTACCGAGGCGCAAAAGCACATCCTTGACCGGCGTCTCGCGGACCTGGAAAGGAACCCAAACAACGTCCTGACATGGGACGAGATCAAGGCGCGCGTCCGGGAGCAATGATGAGCCTGCCACTGGTGTTTCATCCGGAAGTCTATGGCGAAGTGGAGGAAGCATATCGCCGGTATGAGCAGCAACAGGTGGGCCTCGGAGAGGACTTCCTCGTTGCGCTCGAAGAAGTGTACCAGCAGCTTCAGAAGACGCCGGAAGCCCACCAGGTGATCTACCGGGAGGTGCGCCGAGCGCTACCACGCCGGTTTCAGTACGGCGTTTACTATCGGAGCCACGCGGATCGCGTCGAGGTGATCGCAGTGCAGCACAGCCGGCGCGATCCGGCACGCTGGCAGGCCAGAGTCTAACGAGCTATTGCAGCAGATCGGCGACCATCAACAACGAAGCCTACAGCGCCTTGTCTTCGAACGTGAGTTCGAGATCGTCGGCACGCCCGGGCGCGAAGCAAACTTCCTCTGGACAATTCGCTGAGGATAGGGCAAAACCATTCCTCGTGATCGGACCGTTGGCCCATCTCCCGCGCGGGCTGCGGATGGCAACTTCACTCGCGCGCCAACCCTACCCCAGCGAACCTATCGCCGACCGAGGAGGCCCGATGGCAGTTGCGACGGGCGCGGCGCGAGACCCTCTCCGGCTGGCTCTTGGCCTGTGGTTGGCCTTGGCTCTGGCCGTGGCCGGGCGCACTCTGTTTCGACCAGAAAGTCACGCGGTCTTCCCCGTCTTCGCGACCGCCGCGGCCCACTGGTGGGACGATCAGCCTCTCTACGCGGATTATGCGCCGCTTGACTTCTTCCGCTATCCCCCGCCCTTCGCCGTTGCCATGACGCCCTTCTACTGGCTCGGCCCGGTCGTTGGGGGGATTCTGTGGAATTGGCTGAGTATCGCGGTCTACGTGGCTGGGTTGTGTCAATTTCAGCGCCATGTCCTGCCCGGCTGGACCCGGGCCCGATCGGCGGCCTTCCTGGCTCTGGGTGCCGTGGGGGCGTTGCGCGGACTCTGGAATGGCCAGAGCAACGCCTTGGCCGTGGGACTGCTGCTACTGGCGGCAGCCTGTCTGGCGCGCCGCCGTTGGTGGGGAGCCGCCTTCCTGCTCGCCGGCGCGGTGTGGCTGAAGCTTACCCCCGTGGCCCTCGCCTCGCTGTTGTGCGCGCTGTGGCCGCGCCGGTTGGGAGGGCGTTTCGCGCTGGCTCTGGCGGTGGGGTTTCTCTTACCCTTCCTGACCCGCTCCCCGGAGGTCGTGCTGGGCTATTACGGAGAGTGGGTCGAGCACCTGGTGGCATCGTCTTCCGGCCGCTGGCCGGGCTTCCGTGACGGTTGGACCGTCTGGCTGGTAGTCCGTCACCTGGCGGTCGGGGGGACCGAGCCGTTCGACGTGCGCGCGCCCATCGATACCGCCTGGTACCGCGGGATCCAGATACTCACCGCCGGGTTGGCCCTGGTCTGGTGCCTGTGGCAGCAACGTAGCGCGGCGTCCGACCGCTCGTTGGTGAAGTGTACACTGGCGATCGGGAGCGCCTGGTTGCTGCTGTTCGGGCCGGCTACCGAACATTCGACCTACGTTTTCCTGGCTCCATCGCTGGCGTGCGCCTGGCTAGAGCGTACGGCCTACCCGCGCGGACGCTGGCTGATCACGGCGTCGATGGTGCTGATCCTGGTCCTCGGCTGGGGCAGCCTGACCGAGCCGCTGCTCCAGCTGACGCCCGTGCCCTTCGCCATTCTTCCCCTCGGCTCGGCGCTGTTCGTGGCCTGGCTGATCGGCAATGCGCGCGCCCCAGAGCCAGTGTTGCGTCCAGAAGACGACCCGGGTGAATCCCCCCGCCAGCTGACGCGAGTGGAAACCTGGCGATTCCCGAACGCGGAACCACGACCTCGTTCGAGCGCACAGCCCCGTGTCCTGGCTGCTGACGAGTGAGAGGACAAGAAGCTACAGTCGGGCGAAGTACTCGTCCGAGCCGACGATGGTCATAATGAGCGCTTCGTCGCGGGCTCCCCCGAGTAAGGCATCTTCAAAGTCCACCGTGCCGTTGTAATCCGCTGGACGATGTAGGAAGCTCTGGTAGTAGCCTTGCACGCGGAGAACATCCGCCTCGCCGCTGGTCAGGACCGCACCGGCCACATCGGCCAGCGAGCTGCCGTGACCGAGGGCGAAGGTATAGCCGCTGGACCCCGATGGATCGATGGGCCGGCCGAGCACGTCGCGGTATAACGCCGTCAGAAACGCATCGTTGGTGCCCCCCACCCGGTTGAGATACTCCGGCGAACCGAGGAGGACCGCTTCGACTTGTTCCAGGGTGCCGCCGGAGGCCAGCAGGTTGACAAACGTGTTGAGACCGTCGGGATCGGCGTCACGGCCCAGGAAGCGACGATAGGCATCGCACACCACGCGGGCCCGGTATTCGGTGCTGCCCAGGATGGCCAACGTCACCTGGGACCGCGTTGCCAGACCTTGGTCGAGAATGGTCGTGAAGTAGTTGAACCCGGCCGCATCGGCGACGCGCTTGAGCAGATCCTGGTACACCTGACTGACAAAGCGCTGACTCGGGCTGCCACTGGGCGTGTTGTCCCCGTGGTAGCGCGCCAGGGCGACGACATTGCTGGAACCTCCCACCACGACAATCTTGCCATCCTTTTGGACAGTCACGCCGTTGGCCGCATCCAGACTGAAGCCGAAATTGGTCGTGACTTTGCCGCCGGTGCCGAAACCGGTGTCGAGGCTGCCGTCGGTGTTGAAGCGGGCCACCGCGAAATTACTGTCTCCGCCGAAGAGATTACTGCCCACGCCGAAGGCAGTTCCAGCGACGACGATTTTGCCGTCGGCCTGGAGCGCGACGCCGTGGGCGTTATCCGGACCGCCAAAATCGGCCGTGGCCTGGCCGTTCGTGCCGAAGCTGGGATCGAGGCTGCCATTGGCATTGTAGCGGGCCACGAGGAAATCGAAGTTGCTGCTGCTCGCGCTCGCGGTGGAGCCGGCGATCACCAGCTTACCGTCGGCTTGCACCACCAGGCCGAAGGCGGAGGCTGCTCCCAGATCGCTGATCACCGTACCGCTGGTGCCGAAGCTGGGATCGAGGCTGCCGTTGGCGCTATAGCGGACCAGAGCGACATCCTGATGCCCAGCAGAGAACGCATCGCCTTGAACGACAATCCTGCCGTCACTCAGGAGCGCGACCGCAGTGGCGGTGGCGCCGGAGCCGACAAGGGTGGTGACTTTGCCGCCGGTGCCGAAGCTGCTGTCGAGACTGCCATCGGGGTTGTAGCGAGCCACAGCGACTTGCGACGTGTTCCCGGAAGCTGTACCAGTCACGACGATCTTGCCATCGGGCTGCACCACGATGCTGTTAGCGCCATCGACGCCGGAGGTAAAGTCCGTGGTGACCAGGCCGCTGGTGCCAAAGCTGCTATCCAGGGTCAGGTCGGGATTGTAGCGAGCCACGGCGAAGGTCGCGTCGGCGGCCGGGGCGGTGATGGAAGTGGTGCCGGCGACGAGGATTTTGCCGTCCGCCTGGAGGGCAATTGCCGTGGCGGAAGTGGCACTGTTGTTCCCAAAGCGCGTTGTGGTCGATCCCGTCAAGTTGCCGCTGGCATCGTAACGCGCCAGGAAGAAACTGCTCGGGCCGAAGGCGATGCTCTGTGTGCCAGCGACGAGGATCTGGGCATCGCGCTCAAGAACGACCGCGGCCGCGGAAGTGCACGTGATATGGCCCGTTGTGGGCGGCGGGACATTGGCACCGACGGCGCCGGCCGTGCCGAAGGTGGGATCCAGAGCGCCGGCAGCGAGCAGGCTCCGTTCTTCGAGGAATTCCAACCCCGGCTGAAAACTCGACTGTCGCGATAGTTTCTGGGCCGGGCGGTCGACCCACTTTCGCCACCATGTGCGTGCCATGTAGTAATCCCCTGGTCCGAAGGGCGCCCGAGCAAGGGATACCCGGACAGCCCATGTGTGTCCTGGCCCCCGTGCGTCTCCTCTTATCATCTCTAAGGATTCACTATCCTTAGTTTTCAAATCTGATGGCGTTTCTGACTAAGGGCTTGCGGCGAGTCCTAAACGTTGTCCCTCCATAGTCCCTCAATGGGGCGTCCAGGAGAGTCACGCGCGTTCACTATGATTCAACACCTCGGGGACGTGCAGGGAGGCCACCGCTTCGTCCAGCTGACGGGCCATGTTGATGTAGCGCTGGGTTGTCTGGTAGCTCTTGTGTCGCATCAGCGCCTGCAAGGCATCGGGTGTCAACCGATCGGCATTCATAGTCGCGAAGGCGCGGCGCAGGTCGTGGAACCCGTAGACGTGACAGGCCGGCGTGTGCTCGTGCTTCTTGCGGCAGGGAAGATGGATGCCGGCCTTCTCCTGGATACGGGCAAACTCCTTGTCCAGGGTTCTCCGACTGGGGTTCCAGGGAAAGACGTGTGGGTCGAAGCTTGCCAGCTTTCGAAGATGTTCGACCACGACGGGATGGAGCTTGACCTTCTCGTCCCGCTTACCCTTGTTGTCTTCCCAACGTGTAATAGCGGTCCCGGCATCCAGATCCAGGTCGTCTCGGTCCAGGCCGAGCATGTCGGAGATGCGCCAGCCGGTCATGTACCCCATGACCATTAGTCCCCGCCACCAGTCGGCCGCAGTGATACCAGGAAGATCGTTTGGCAGCCGAGCGTGCTCACAGGCCCCGTAGATCATGGCGAAGTGATCTGGGATCACATAGGTAGGGAGCTTCCCCGGCTCCCGGAGCATGCGGACCCGGGGCATGGCGGGCAGGTACTTCCACTCGAGGGCGATGTGGAGTGCGGCCCGCAGGTGGCGCAGCTCCTTGTTGATGCTTGCGGGGGAAACTGTGTCTCCCTTCTTCTTGCCCGGCTCCAGACGGCGACGTGCCACGTAGTCGTCTATGGTGTGAGTTTTGATCGGTGCCACCCTCTTCGGTTTGATGAGCCGCTCAAAATGGTTCAAGGCTTCCAGCGTGACATGCCTGCTACCGTGCCCCATCCCCGTGACAATCTTGGCCTCATACTCCGATCGGAAGTCCTTCCAGGCTATCTTGGCGGCGATCTGATAAGTGCCGGTCAGGAGCTCGGCCTCGGTCTTCTTCTTCAACTTGAGGGCGTTGCGCTCTCCCTGCTCACCGGGGCCACAAGATTTGCAGCAGCGCTTGCCATCGGGATCAATCCAGCCGACATAGTAGCTTGCTTTCTCGGGCCCGACCTTCTTGACGTGCTTGTCATCCTGGAACACCCATGCCATTGCCATGACGAGACCTCCTTGAAAAAGAGAAGCGGTTACTTCGCCTTGGGCTTCCTCCTTGCGGGCTTTTTAGAGCCCGCCTCTGCTGATCCATTCGCTTGCATGGGAGCAATGTCCTCGCAATCGGCAAACGCTTCACAGGTCGCGCCGAGAGCGGCCGCGATTTTGACCACGTTGGAGAAGGAGGGCATACGCCGACCTCCGCCATAATCATGAAGGGTCGCGAAAGGGACTCCGCTGGCTTTTGCCAGCTTTGCCTCACTCAATCCGGCGTTGTCCCGCAACTGGCGGAGTCTTTGAGCGAACGTCATACAAATCACCTCTTTGTCTTGCCATCTGGACGTAGGCAGTATAGCGGCAATTGCCCTTAGTGGCAATTGCAAAAGAATTCCAAGAAAAACGAATAGGTTGCTATTGCAACCAGTTGCAATTGCCGCTAGCATGTATTCAACGGGCGGACGGAGAGCAGAGGTACAAGAGAATGGCCCCGCGGTGTCTGAATCACACCCGGGGCCGTGGTCCGAACCTTTCTGAGAGGTCCGAACGATGTCCAGGGTAAGCAACCACAGTCCGGAAGTCATCGACAATTTCCAGTACGAAGACGGCTTCTTCCCCCCAGGCAAGTCGCAACCCACGCCCCGCCCCATCAGCGCAGCCGAGAGCCAGCTGCACCAGCCCACAGCCAAGGAATTCTGGGTCGAGTACTTTTACCGCAACGTGAAAGCGGGACGCCAGCTGACTGGCCCGTTCTCCAAGCGGAACTACGCCTTGATGCGCGCCACTGAGCTGCTCGGCGAGACCGACTACAACTACGAGATTTGCCGCGTCAGCGTCCTGACGTTCGTGAAAGGCGGTGCCGCATGATCTCCTCCGACCTCCTCACCGCCCTGGCCGCGCCCTTTGATGTCCGCCAGCTCCAATGGAAGCCCGGGGCCACCGCGGGCAACCGCGCCATGGCCCTGCCCTTCGTCAATGCCAGTGCCATCCAAGACCGCCTCGACGCCGTCGTGGGGTCCCACTGGGAGGCTCGCTACGACTTCCTGGAGGGCGGAGCCGTGCTGTGCTGCCTGCGGCTGTTCCTGGATGATTCCTGGCACGAACGCTGCGATGTGGGCCAGTGCGGCAAGGACGAAGCGAATGGAATCAAAGCCGGGGTATCGGACAGCTTTAAGCGTGCGGCCAGAGCCTGGGGGGTCGGCCGCTACCTGTGCCGCATTCCACGGCAATGGGTGGCCTATGACCCCCAGAAGAAGCGCTTCACCGAGGAGCCGCGGCTGCCCGACTGGGCGGTCCCAAAGCCCATTGCAAGCAATGCCGCCCGGACCCCCTCGGAGCCGGCGATCGGCGCCGGGACCCCGGCCAGGCCGGCCATTGTTACCAATTCCGCCAAGGGCCAGGCCGAGCCGGTCATTCACGCCGCCGACCTGGCCGACGACGAGGACCGCCGCATCAATGCCGACGAGGAAAAGCAACTCGTGCAGCTGCTCAAGAGCACGCAGGCCAACGTGGACCGGTTCATGAAACACTTTGGCATCCGGTCCGTCGGCAGCTTGCCCGCCAGGAACCTGCCCGAAGCCCTGGAAATGCTGCGTAGGAAGGCCGCAGCCGGCTCCGGTGGATCTGCGGCCACTTCGCAAGCTCCGAAGGCCCCAGCGAACGGCGTAGCCACGGCAAAGGGCACCGGGAAAGGCGGTGGAGCATGATTTTCCAACTCGACAGCACCGTCATTCTCGTCTGCCCGGCCGCGCTGCCGGACCATGAGCTCACCCGTGAGATGTTGGAACGCTTCTACGTGGTGCTCCCGCCAGCGATGAAGCCGAGGGCGGTCCAGACGCCGCCGGAGAAAGGAGACCGGCCATGAGCGAACCCACTTTGACCATCGGCCAGCTGCTCGACATCTTCCTGGCGAATTGCCAGACCGAGGTCAGCGCTCGCCACCGGGTGATGCGGCAGGAGACCTGCCAGCTCTTCGCCAAGCAGTTTGGCCAGCTCACGCCCAAGGAACTGAAGGCGTTCCACATGCTGGAATTTGTCCGGTCTCACCCCAAGTGGAAATCGAACTGGACCATCCAGCGGAACATCAGCGTCCTTCAATGCGCGCTCAACTGGTTGGTGCTCATGGATTACATGGACAAGAACCCGTTCAAGCGTCTTTCCTGGCACCGGGGGAAGCGCGGCCAGGCCATGAGCGAAGACCACTTCGTCAAGCTGGTGCGCCACACCACGGCACCCTTTCGCAGGATGCTCTATTTCGTCGCCTGGGTTGGCTGTCGGCCCTGCGAGGCGAGCAACCTGGAATGGCGGCACCTTGACTGGGAACGCGGCCTAGCTGTCCTGCCCGAGCACAAGACGGAGCACGTGGATGGCAAGCCGAGAATCCTGTACTTCTCGGAGAGAGTGCTCCGTCTCCTGGCCTGGCTGAAACAGAATCCACCTGTTGCCGGCCGAGACTCTCAGCGATACGTCTTCGTCAACTCCCGCGGTCGTAAATGGACCCGCTACGCCATCGCCTTGAAGGTCCAGCGGCTCCGCAAGAAGTGTGCTATTCCAAAAGGCGTGAAGGTCTACGGTCTCCGACACCGCTATGCAACCAATGCCCTCCGTAGCGGTCTGGGCGTGGCCGTGGTCGCGGAACTGCTGGGGCACAAGAAGCTCGAAACGACGCAAATCTACCTGCACCTGGAGGACCATCCCGAGGAATTGCGCCGGGCCGCGGACAATGTCTTCGCCAAGGAGCCTACGCCTTTAGCCGGCCCGCAGGTCGTCCGCCCTGGCAAGGCGGACACTCCACGGAATGGTAATGGGTCGAAGCCGGCTAAGGCGCCCGCCAGCACGCCCGCGCCCGCACCTCCGCCGCAACCGCCGGCGGCAATCCGGCGCGCGGCCCCGCCAATGGCCGGCGCCTGAACCAGGGTCCTTGACGGCGGGCAGAGCGTGAGCCAGAGTTGTCCAGCGGGCGGGATGCCCGACATGAGTAGGGGCCAGCCGGGGACCTTTCAGCCCGGCTGGCTCTTTTGCTGCGCACTCACGGGGTCCGCAGGGTGGCGCTGCCGCCCGTGCCAATGATGCCATCCTGGAAGCTCACGGCCTGGAGGACATTGGTCGGCTCGCTCCGCAGGGCATAGGGGACCGCGCCCGCGTGGAAGTCGTCCCCCTCCTTCTTGGCGACCTTCAAGCCATAGATGTAGCGGATGGAAGCCCGGTGGATGTAGGTCTTGCCATCCCCCAGGAGCTCCCGGGCCGACGGCACGCGCTCGTTGTAGAGCAGGACGTCATTGGGATCCCCGGTGTCCAGGAGCGGCAGCTGGGGGAATTGACTCAGTCGCTCGCCCGTCAGGACCACAATCTTCCGTGTCGTCGGAGCCGCGACGTCGATGAACTGGCAGGCCGCGGGACCCGGGGCCCCGACCGGAACCTGGAGACGGTGCTGATCGGTCTCGTAGTGGGTGTTGAGATGGAATTCGGTGTAAAAGCCCTGCTGGTTGACGGTGCTGAATTCGTTGGTCTCCGGGGGCAAGGCCCCTACCGTGGTGAGCGATACGATGGGGCCGGTCTGCAAGGCATTGGGATCATTGGTGGAGCCCGGGAGGACCGCGGTCGTGATAGTTGCGGTCGCCCCACAGGGGGCCGCCAGGGCCGAGGCCGCGGCCCGGCCGAGCCAATCGCCGCGGCTGGCACCGTCGCCCGTGGGGGCCGGATTCAGCACTTCCCCGGCCGAGAAGATAGTCCCGACCCCATCGGTGAAGGCGCCGGCCGGCGGGAGCACGATCTTGCCCTTATTGGCCGCGCTGGGCTGAATCCAAATGGTGCACTGGAACTCCACGAAGGGATGCATCACGTCCTCGGTGAACCCCGCCTGCTCGATGTACTGGTTCGGGTCCGAGAGGTTGATCCGGGTGGCGGCGATCTGGACACACAGGACGGCCAGGGCGCTCTTGGTCGTAGACGGTTTTCCCCAGCAGCGAACCTGGATGGAAGCATAGTACCGGGCCGCTCCCTTGCCCGTCGAGGTGCTATAGAAGACCTCCACCTTGGTGGCGGGGGAATTGGCCCCCAGGGATTGGTAGACTTGCCGGTCGATTACCTCGTACATCAGCTCGGTATTGTCCGACTGGGCCACGATGTTGATGCGCTCACGCTTGAATTGCGGGGGAATCCCGACCACCAGGGTGCCGCGGAAATCATCCGGCACTTGCCCGTTGGCCAGGAGGATGTCGGAGCGGAATTTGGCCCGGCCCCGCACAGTTCGGACGGTGAAGTAATCGCCATCGACGTCGTGGGTCTCGCTCCAGCGATGACTGACCAGGGCCGGCCCCGTGGGACCGCTGGGGCACTCCAGCAGGCAGGTCTCGATGCTGTACCGGACCAGGAATGTCTTGGTGTTGTGGATTTGCTGCACCGTGCAATCGAGTGGGATGGGTCCGTTGTGGGCGTCGGTCAAGAGGCCAGGTTGCGGAGACGCTAGCAACGTGTCGGCCCCGACGGTAAAGGACAATTGCCGCCGGGGCACCATCAGCTGATGCCGGATGGCCACGTCGGTGACGGCCGGGAGCGTCGTGGGGGTAGCGACCGGGGGATTGCCCGCGAAGGCGGTTGCGGCCGGGTTATAGACACAGTCCACTTCGAGAAGGAACCGGGTCCACAAATAGTCCGTCCGGTCTTCGGAGTAGACGGCCTCGCGCTGAAACCGCACCGTACGGATCATTTGCATTTGCAGACCGTTGTACGTGAGAAAGCTCATAGCTGCCCCGCGGGTCCGTGGGTGAAGAGTTCTTGCACCGGCACCTGAACGTAGGCAACGGTAAGGGTGATACCGTCGGTATGGTTGGTGATCCGCACCACTTCCAGGATCGGCAACGGCTGCGACCACGGGAAGGTGTCGATGGTGCCGCCGGCACAGATGTCATCGAAGTTCCCCGCCGGCCAGTCCAGGCGACGGAGCAGGCGTTGGCGGTCGCTATCGTCCCGGACTTCCAGGATGGCACGCATGGCAGGGGTCCTCACTGGATCAGACCGGCTTCACGCTGGAGCGAATCGGGATAGTCGAACATGGCGGGCCGCAGGGCCTCGGGACCCTTCTTGAGGATGTCGCCCATCCATTGATGCCAGGGGGTCGCCACGGCCGTGGTGGGCGGCTCCTCCTGGAATTTCTGGGCAGCTTTCCGGAAGGCAAAGGGCGCTGCCGCCGGTATCAAGGCTCCAAGGGCCAGATATGGACCCGCGGCCCCCAGGCGGGATGCCAGCTCGCCCGTGCGGGCACCGGGCCCGAAGAAGGCTTCGTTGATGCGGGTCGTGAAGGGAGAGATGAAGTCCTTCTCGATGGTGCCAAAAAAGCGCGTCTTGAAGGTGTCGAAGACATTGCCCAGGTTGCCGCCCAGTGCTTCGCGCCCGATCATGGCTTCCCGGAGATCGGCATTGGCTCCCGCGAGATACCCCGCGGTCTTGCTGGTCATGTTGCCGAGCCGCTGCTGCTGCATGGCTCGTTGCAGATCGTAGTT
>JBGQLF010000045.1:0-15770 GCA_041499985.1 Gemmataceae bacterium | reverse complement strand
TCATGGGCGTGTCTCGGAGTTGGGGTTGCGCGTCCTTCTCATGCGTCTTCGTCTTCGCTGCACAGCGGTTCCTGGCACTCGCCGCAGAGCAGGCGGACGCCGGGCTTGGCCCAGGCGTTCAGGCGGCAGCCCGGGCAGGTGTACTTGGT
The DNA here is from genome assembly GCA_041499985.1 of Gemmataceae bacterium. GTDB lineage: Bacteria > Planctomycetota > Planctomycetia > Gemmatales > Gemmataceae > JBGQLF01. The sequence goes on along the minus strand of JBGQLF010000045.1, from coordinate 15,621 downwards.
TTTGCTGGTGCGCGGTTTGCGTTTGCCGGGGCTGGGATCGTCCCACTCGCGCGACTGCCACTCCAGCCGGACACCGCCGGCGAGCAGCGCCTGGCAGGCCCGCTCGAACGGGCCGCCGGCGAGGATGCAGTGGGTCATGCACTGGCCGACGCGCCGTCCCCCCGGCTGGCCGTTGTGGGTGGGCAGCAGGCCGAGCTGCTCCATGCGGTCGGCCCACTCGTGATTGTGGTAACGGCCGCGGCCCGGATCGCCGCAATGCGCCTGCCAGTGATGCACCATTTCATGCACCAGTGTGGAGAGAATCTCAATGTCGCTGCGGCCGGTGAAGGTGCCGGGGTTCAAGGCGATCTCGTCGGTCTCGCGCTGCGCGTCCGCCCGTCCCTCGAAGCGCTTGGCGGAGTAGTAGCCGTGGGAGCCGGCCTTGCGCTGCAAGGTGATGATCGCCGGCGGCAGGGTGCCGGCGAACAGACGGCGGTTGAAGAAGTCGAAGGCGGTGGCCAGGGTGACGTACTGGCGGTTCGGGCTTTCCGTGGCGATGAGCTGGCGCATGGGAGGGACCTGGGTGAGGGTGGCGGTTGTGTATCGTACCATACACAGACTACCCATTGCCGGGACGTTTGGCAAGCCGGAAAGCCGGCGGGGATAGACAGCGTCGTCGGCTTTCCCAGCTACGGCACTTCGGGGTTTATGACGGTCAAGCCCTCGGCGGTGGCGATGGAGCCGAGATTGACGTCGGCGCACACGAAGGCGTCGAGCGGCGTGCCGGCGTGTGCGGCCAGCGCCGCCGCGAGCTGGATGGCGTCTAGGGTGCGCAGACGGCGGGTAAGGCCGTGCCGCAGCAGGAGTTGCTGGGCGTGGTGGAAGTGGGCGGCGGCGAGCGGCACGACTTGCCACAGGCCGCCGGCGATGTCGGCGAGGAAGCGCCCGCGGGCCAGGTTGAACGTGGCGACGGTGATGGCGCCGGTGCGGACCAGGCGGGCCAGGACGGAGTGGAATTCGACGATGGCGAGGTCGGACAGGAAGTGGCGGGCGCCGGCCTCGGCGAGCAGGGCATCGACCTTGGCGGAGCCGGTCTCGGCGTGGTAGTGCTTGACGGCGGCGCTGGTATCGAAGAAACGGTCGGCCATCCTGGCCCCCTTTAGCGGTTAGCGTTCCTCGCGTTCTTCGTCCACCAGCTGGGCGAGCGTGCCGGGGATGTTGGCGAGCGCCTGGCGCACGGCGGCGAGGCTCACCGTGGGGTCGGCGTCGGCCAGCCAGTCGCGCGCGCCGTTGCACCCTTCGATGGTGACGGTGAGGTGCTGGTGCTCCTCCAGAGGGTAGGGGAGCGGGCCCAGGGGGCGGAGCACGCCGTTTTCGTAGACGACCTCGATCTGTTCGTGCATGGCTGATTCTCCTGCCCGAATGCTAGCATAGGCAGGGCCGCTGGTCGAGCGATTCCGTGGCACACCTCAAATCTGAATCTTCTCGATCGCGTCGAGCGTCAGCAGCTCGCTGGGGCACTCGTCGCGCTCGCGCCGCCGCTGGCGCCTGTGTAGGTATAGACATCTGTGGCCTCGTCGTAGGTTGCGAGACCTTTGTTCTGTAGACGCTTCCAAACCTTCGTGGCCTCCGGGGTCCGGTACACGCTCGTGTCGGCCGCAGTAGTGGGGCTGGAAACAACTTTCTTCCCGAGGACATGGGCGGCCACCGCGATCATCGTCTCAGTAATACCCGTTGCCCGATAGGCTGCGTGGTTGTGACGATCCATCGTGATCTGGCGCACTGTGTCGTGGTCCACAGCCATAAGGGACTGGTCGTAAGCCTCACCGTTCGGCTGGGGCGGCACAGTCTGGACGTGGAAGTGCCATTTTTCGTCAAACTGGTCTTTCCAGTAGGTGTAGTCGAATGTCCCTTCAACGCCATCCTGGCCGATGCAATTGATCAAGGTCATGGTCTGAATCCTCCGTGAGTCCCCACGGCTATTATAGAGACCGCTTGGGTTATGGGCTTGCGGGCAGGCTTGTTTCTCCGCTCGAATCGGATGGCGGTAAGGATTCCGGTAAAAAACACACACAGGGTTAATTGGTGACTTCAGGAGCTGCCGCTGTCCTTGCGCCCCACCACGCGAATCTGTCTCCGCCGCGCTGCCACCTTAGCGTTGGGGTAGGCGAGCAACCGCGTCCTCAAGGAGCTGGGCCGCCACTTGCATCGGGCTGACCTTGCGCTCCTGAGTGCTGGCCTGCTCCGCGAGCCGCTCCAAGGCCTGTTGGGTGGCATCGCTCATCGGCACTTTCGGGGTCCGGTCCCAGCTGGGGTCCGTCGGCCGGCCTGGCCGTTGCCCCTGCCCGGGCTGCAAGCGCGATTGCAACGCCGCGATGATCTCGGCCAGGCGGGCGGCACCGAAGGCGCCGCCGCCGGCCTCCGGGACCTCGGCGACGACCCGCGCTCCTAAAAGCCCTGCGACCTTTTGCACGTTTTTCGCCATAGTTACTTCTCCTCCTTCGCCAGGGGAAATGCGATTTCCAGGTAGTCGCGGTCGATGACCAAGCCGACGGCGCCCTGGTGGGATTCGGTGCCCATGCGCACCAGGAACTCGCTGAGCTTCTGGGCCTGCTGCTCGATGGCCTCCTCGGAGGTGTAGCACTGGATCACGACCGGCTCATCGTAGATCAGCAGGCCGCCTTGGGCGTCGTCCCGCCACACCCCTTTGCCCTGCGGGAAGGCCGTGGCTCCGCCGAAGCACTCGCCGAGGATGCGCAGCGCCTCGTTGACCCAGTGCCCCTGGTCGATGGGCTGGCTGTGGCGGTCCTTGCTGGGGATGAACAGGACCAGCAGGGTGGAAGCGGCCTTGCTCGCCCCCAGGCGTGCGGCATGGTCCGGCATGCGCGAGACTCCTTTCTCTCCCGCTCAGTATCGTACTTTTTGGGCAAAAAGTCAAGGGCAGGGTGCGGTGATACTGGGTAAAACCCAACAAATGTACGCGAAGTTCCGCGGGCTTGTTCGCGCGCGCACCGGCCCCACATGCCGTGAGCGGGGTGCGAACATTCGATTATGTGCGGTAGAGGCTCGAACGCCCTGGTTTTCGCTTGCTCGCCGTCGGTGGGCGCGAGAGGATGCCCGCATCGCCGGCGGAGGAACAGTCATGCGGCGAGCGGCTGCATGACCCCGTATCAGACGATGTGCGCGAGTAGCCCGATCCCGGATGCAGCGGGTTGCCTAATCAGGAATTCGGCGGCAACAGGGGGATACCCGGAAAGTCCAATTTGACAAGGAAACATCGATGGAAGCTACGACTCCGCTTGCCTCCCCCACGACCAAATCGAGCCGGCATCTGGTCATTCTCGTCCATGGCATTCGCACCTTCGGGCAGTGGCAAGAGCAGCTGAAGAAGCTCCTCGACGTTGCCGAGCCCGGCATCGAGGTCGTAATGCATAAGTACGGGTACTATTCTGTCCTGGCTTACGCCATCCCTTTCCTCAGATGGCTGGTCACCCGGGACTTCCGTAACCATCTCGTGAAGCTAACAGCCGCCCCTTACGACCGGATTGACCTTGTCGGGCATAGCTTTGGTACCTACGTAGTGAGCTGGGGGCTGCGCTCCCTTCCACCGGACTCTCCTGCTCGGATTCATACGGTAATCTTGGCCGCCAGCGTTCTCAAGCCAGACTTCGCCTGGGATACCCTGCTCAGTCCTGTCGATGGCTCCTCCCGGGTTCATCGGGTTATCAATGACTGCGGACTCCGGGATATGGTGCTAGTGTGTAACCAGCTCTTCATCCTCTTCGCGGGACTAGCCGGCCGGACTGGATTCACTGGTCCACTAACTGACCGTCTGGTCAATCGCTATCACCCGTTCGGTCACAGTGACTACTTCCTCCAAGACGATCGGCCCAGTGACTATTTCATGAAGGAATACTGGCTTCCTTACTTGCTGACGGACAAAACACCGGATGAAAGACTCTCGCGCGAGCCCGGCGGCGTGCGTGACGGCGTGAGGACGTTTCTAATTGATAATGCGGAACCGTTCAAGCTGTGTGCGTGGACAGCTCCGTTCCTGGCCGTGATCCTCCTGTTCTTTTCGCTTTATAAGAAGGCCGATGCAGAACGAGCCCGCGCCGAGGAAGCCGCCGCCCTTGCCCGGGCAACCAGCTATGTGAGTGCGAAATCCTTGTTTGAGCTGCACCGAGCCGTCGCTGCCCAGACATCTGCAATCAAGCCCGAAGCTCTTCACAATTACCTATCCAGTATCAAAGAACGGCTCACGAGCCTCCTTACTGACGCCTTCGTTACCCCTGACCAATTGCTGCTGGACCCCAGCCTGACCTGGGTATATCTAACCCTCGCTGATATCGAAAGGCAGCTCGGGGATTATCACCAGGCGGAAGAGCACGCGCGAGTCGCGGCAGAGCTCATCCATCTCTTCGCAAAACTCGGAGACGAACGAGCGGCCCAAACGTCTCTGGCTATTCTCTATCAGCGGATCGGCTCTGCGTATGACGAGCGAAAGGACTACGCCAAGGCGGTAGCATGGTTCGACCGCAGCCGCGCTGTCTTCCAAGAGCTACTTGGTGCTCCAAAGCACGAACAGGACGAAGGACCACAGACTCTCGCAGCAGAGCGGAGGTTCTACGCAGAAGTTGAGCGAGAACTCGACCGCCTGCGTCTCCTGGCGCTGCTGCAATCGTATGACCTGCCCGCGAGCCCAACATACGATGATCTAGTGCGGCTGGGACATACGAAGCTTGCTGCCCTGACCCAGGAGACGCTGCGTATCTCTCCGACTATGGCCGAACAGTGGGTAAATGCGGCAAGGAATTACGTTCGGTGCATGGCCCTCGTGAAGAACGATGCCGATAAGAATGCCAAATCTCCTAATTACGATACGGTCCTAGAAAACTACTTTCGTCTAGGGCTCGACGCCATCGCTCGGGCTGTGCAACTCGGGTACCGCGATGCGGCAACACTGGACGCTGACAAGGAACTGGCCGTACTCCGGACCGATCCGCGTTATCGCAGTTTGGTGAACGCAATGAAGGAGAACCAAGCCCCTGGTAAGAGGTCGCCGTGATGCCTTCAGCTGCCGCTGTCCTTGCGCCCCGTCACGCGAATCTGTATCCGCCGCGCGGCGACCTCGCCGTCTTCCTCCTTGCGCACGAAGTACAGCTCCGTCGTGCGGATGTCGCTGTGCCCGGCGAACTCGCGCACCTCGTGCATCTGGGCCCCGTTGCGGATGGCGTCGTTGATGGCGGTCTTGCGCAGCGAATGGATGCCGATGCCGCGCTGCCCGAGCCGGTCGGGATCGATGTCCGCTGCCCGGCAGTATTTCTTCACCATCCGCCAGGGCACCTTGCGGTCGAGGTGACGCCGCTCCAGCACGAGTCCATCGGGGCTTAAGGGCCTAAACAGCGGCCCCTCTTTATCCCCGCCAATGCCGGCCCGCTCCACATACGTGCGCACCGCCCGCGCCGCATCGAGCAAAATCTTCCGGCGTTTCTTGTCGCGCTTCTCCGTGACGTGCAGGTAATGCTCGACGCCATCGTGCTCCAGGTCGCCGACGCGCGCGCCCACGACCGCCGACACCCGGCAGCCGGTCAGGAAGAACACACTCATCAGCGCAAAATCCCGCAGCCCCTGGGGCGTATCGGTCGGGATCGCTTCCAGGAGTGCTACCGCCTGCTTCTGCGTCAGCGACGGCGTCGAATTTTTGGTGACCGGCGGCGCCTGGATGGCGGCGATGTCCTGGGCGGTCTCCCAGGCGACCAGTTCCTTGGCGGCCAGCTGCTTGTAGGTCCCCCGGATCACCGACAGCCTCCTTGCCACGGTCGCCTTCGACAGCCCGGCTTCGAGCATCGCCCGCTTATAGAGTTTGACGTGATCAGCGGTCACTTTCAGCGGGTCGATGCCCTGCGCCTCCATGTGGCGCACGAAATCCACCAGGTCGCGGCCGTAGGCTTTGAACGAGTGCTTCGACTGGAGCACGTCGCACATCCATGGCACCAGCGCGTGGGCGGCACTCGCCCGGTCCGCCGAAGCGGCCAGGGCCTGGGCCAGGAACGCTTCGACCTTGGTAGCGACCGGTTGGTCCTCCTGGAGGAACGGGCTGTCTTCCGCGACCAGGGGCGTGCGTGGTCGGGGCGCGGCGGCCGTTGGGAGCACCACGGGAACCGGCAGCAGGGGAGGGGGCGCGTCGGTGGTCATGGCTTCGGTCTCCTCAACAGTGCCACAATTCGCTCAAAAAAAGACGCCACAATTCTTTGAAAGTGACAAAAATGACAGTCGGGTCAGGCATGGCGTTGTCTATCATATAGGCTACGGGATGAGAGGACGGAACATAAAGCATATTATGTTCCATCATACAGGGTAATGGCAAGCGGAATCTGCTTCGGTGGCGTAATGATTTAAGTCGAATTATGGCAGTGGGTTACTGAGCGGCCGCGGCCGGGAGTCGAGATATAAAATCTATTAGTGAAATAATAATGATGGACGTAGATGACGCACGAAATAAGGCGTTTTTGCTGCGTGATAGCTGGCAGTTGTCTAAGAGTCTACGGTTTTTCACTGGCTATTGGATAGGCCGGCTTGGTAGAGTGCTGGGGAAGCTGAGGAGGAAACCCATGCCTGCGACCAAGAAACGTCGCGCTGCCCGTCCGGACGGCGCCCTCTACCTGGCCACCTATGCCAAGCTCCATGAGTATGTGCGTGCCTTCGCCCAGGGGCACATGAACCTGGTCATCCTGGTCGGTGAGCGTGGCCTGGCCAAAAGCCGCACTGTCCGCGCCGTGCTCGGCACCCACGTCTGCTGGATCGAGGGCAACGCCACGCCGTTCGGCATGTACGAGAAGCTCTATCGACACCGGGATCAGTTTGTCGTCATCGACGACGTCGATTCGCTCTACGCTGATCGCAGTGGTATCCGCCTCTTGAAGTGCCTCTGTCAAACCGAGGACGAGAAGACACTCGCTTGGCATTCCGATGCAAGGCGGCTCGACAAGCACGGCATCCCCCGGGAATTTGCTACCAAAAGCCGCGTCATTATCATCTGCAACGATTGGAAGACGTTAAATCGCAACGTCGCTGCCTTGCAGGACCGAGGGCATGTGCTGGTGTTTCAGCCGGCGGCCGCCGAGGTGCATCGCCACGCCGGTGCGTGGTTCAGCGACCCGGAGATCTATGCCTGGTTTGCGGCCAATCTGCACCGCATGCGCGAGCCGTCGCTGCGCCTCTACGTGCGGGCCAAGGAACTCAAAGCCGCTGGCATGGACTGGACCGACATCCTGGCCATCGAAGCGGAGAACCCCCGGGCTCGCCTGGCCGCCGAGATCCTGGCCAGCAGCTCCCTGGAGAGCACCACCCAGAAAGTGCAAGCGTTCGTCCAGCAGGGCGGCGGCTGCCGGGCCACCTTTTTCAACTACCGCCGCCGCCTGGAGGGCGGTCCGCCGCCGAAATCCCGCGCGCGGGCTGATGTTGCTGTCGAACCGGAACCCAAAGCTCCGGGGGACGGCGCAGAGACTGCCGAAGCGGCAGCAGGCAACGAGACGGGCGGGGCGGCGGCGGATGTTCGCGCTGCCGCCGTTGACGCCCTCGGCGAACACTTGTCATAGTGGGTTGTGCCAGCGCTTCGCACCCGCAGAGGAGGTGGCTCGTGCCCGTACCCGAACAAACCAACTGGCAGCCCGGTCCCGTCTTCCGGTGGCTGCTGGACAGCATCGGCCGTCCGCGCGACCCGGAAGAGGATCGCTGCCTGGCCGTCATCACGCGGCTGCTGTCGAGGTGGTATGACCAGATGCGTACGAGCGGTGAGGAGATCCCGGACGGCCCGCTCAGCCTGGAAGTGGTCATCGAGGAGACGCCGCGGTTCACGCTGATCACGCCTGCCTTCGGCGTCCTGCCCGACCTCGCCACCAGCGATCTCAACGGCATCACGGTCACCGTCCAGGACAGAGAGGGTAGCGGGATGGACGAGTCTCAACTGTTGTCCCGGCTGGGGGAGATCTGTCTGCGGTTGCCCGAGGTGCGGGAGACGACGAAGTGGGGGCACCCCACGTTCGAAGCGGGCAAGAAGATGTTCGCGGTGCTTGACCACTACAACGGCCGCCCCTGCCTCGCCTTTCGGGCCGCGCCCGAGCAGCTCCCAGCGTATCTCACGGACAAGCGCTTCTTCGAGGCTCCGTACGCTGCCCGCCACGGCTGGTTGTGCCTGCGCGCCGATGCCCCTCTCGACTGGCGCGAGGTCGAAGAGTTGGTTCGAGGCAGCTACCGGCAAGTGGCCCTGAAGCGGATGCTCGCCGTCCTGGAGGGGAGTGAGCAGGCGCGGCGGTGGGCCGGCCGGGGGCGGTCGGGCAATCGGTAGGCCAAACTCGCAATGGGCATGCCCGTGACCAAGGGCCTTTTCTCGCACGGTTGCTTCCCGATCCCCCTCGCCACCCCGTAGCCCTCGATACCCGGCAATCGAAGAATTGCCACAGCTAGAAACTTGAACTCCCCGATCCGGTCGTTTATAGTGTTCTGGTTGTACCCGCCAGCAGACCAGATCGCTCTGCGATGCATCGCGGAGCGCCTTGCCGCCGATCTGCTGCACTGCCTCCACACAGACGGGTCCTTCAGTGGACCGTCTCTTCTTTCCTTCTTGCCCCAGAGGACTCATTGGGGTCACTCATCGGTTGGGAAAAAATTGCACGCCAAGGCGCCGGCCATTCGGCGCAACTCCTTACACCGATTGAAGAACGGCTGTTGGTGAGAAAGCTGTCTTTGAGGACCAGAAGTCAAAGTTTTTGGCCACCACACTCGTAGGACGTTTCTCTTTTCCCTGCAAGGAGATAGGTGGAACCACGTTCGCCCTTAACGTGCAAAAATTGCCGTTCCGAGGAGTGACCCTAGGTGATCGAGAAAAATCTGCAAGCTTCTGTCACAGTTCGGGGTTCTCGTGACAATCAATAATAGGCAACGCGTTCCTACCCCTGGGCTCGCGAGGAGTATAGATTGATGAATCCTCCAACCCCGCCACTGTCATCCACGACCCGAGCCGAGGCGCCGGCGTTGAACGGCCTGCCCGATCACGTGGCGCCGTCGCAGCTGGAGTCCCCACCCCGGTCCGAGGCGCCGTCCTTGGCCAACCCGTCGTTGGCAATGAACGGCAAGCACCCTTCTCAAGGGTCCGTTTCATCCCGCCTCCCCAAGGTCAAGGCATGGACTAAGGAACGCACGCGCTGGTCCGTCGCGGGTCTTGGTCTCTTGCTCATCCTGGTATTGGTGGCCCGGATATCGTGGGCAGGTAAGCTTTTTGGCAAAGCCCCATTTACCGGCCCCACCTGGACCGTCCCCAGGGAAAAGCTGAAGGTGGCCATCGTCGAGCGCGGCACGCTGGAATCGGCCAAGAACGGCGACATTGTCTGTACGGTCCGGTCCGGCACCAAGGGCAGTACCATCGCCACCACCATCAAGTGGATCATCGAGCCAGGGGTCCAGGTCGTCAAAGGCGACAAGCTCATCGAACTGGATTCTTCCGGGTTCGTGGAGCAGCTCAAGGATCAGAAAATTAAAGTAGACCAGGCCAAGGCCAACTGGGTCACCGCGGACGAGCAGTATCGCATTCAAGAGAGTCAGAACGAAAGCGATATCGAGGCTGCCAAGAACGCCCTCGACCTGGCGACCATCGATCTCAAGAAATACGAACAGGGCGAGTTCCTTCAAGCCCTCGAGGACGTCGAGGGCCGCATTGAGAGCGCGCGCTCGGACCTGGACGCCTTGAAGACCCGTTCCAACTGGGCAGCCCTGATGTTAAAGAAGGGTTTTTATACCAAGACCCAGGCCGATGCGGAGGAATCGAGGGCAGAGGCGGCACGCATCGCCTTGAAAAAATTGGAGACGGAAAAACGGGTCCTGGTCGATTTCACGAAGGGGCGGACCATCCAGGACCTGAGCGCCAAGCTGGCCGAGGCCAAACGCGCCCTCGAGCGGGTCAAGAGCCAGGCCAGAGCGAAATTGGCCCAGGCCGATGCGGACCGGCTGGCCAAGGACTCCATCTACAAACAGGAGTTAACCCGTAAACAAGAAAATGAAGACGAGATTGCCAAATGTAGCTTGCTGGCGCCGCAGGACGGCCTGGTTGTGTATTACGTCTCCGACCAGGCGCGCGGCGGCGGCGGCTCGCAACAGTCGATCGTGGCCCAGGGGGAACCGGTCCGCGAGGGCCAGAAGTTGATGCAGATTCCCGACTTGTCCCACATGGTGGTCCATGTCCGCGTCCACGAAGCCATGGTTTCCAGGCTGCACAATGAAAAGGATCTCACCGACAAAAGCACCTGGCAACTCGCGCAAATCCGCATCGATGCCATTCCCAACCGTATCTTGCATGGGCACGTCAAAACGGTCGATACCGTCGCCGGTCAGCAAGACTGGTTTGCCTCAGACGTGAAACTCTACAAAACCGTGGTCTCCATCGACGAGCCCGTGGAGGGCCTCAAGCCGGGCATGAGCGCGGAAGTGACCATCTCTGCCGAGGAGAGCCCCACCGAGGTGCTGGTCGTGCCCGTGCAGGCGATCATCGGCACCATCAGTTTGGGGGCCAATCCCAAGTGCTTTGTGGTGGGGACGGATGGGCAGCCGGAGCTGCGTGACATCGTTGTGGGCATGAGCAACCAGCGGCTGGTAGAAGTCAAATCCGGCCTCAAGGAAGGGGACAAGGTCGTCCTCAACCCCACGCCCCTTTGGACTGAGGATGCAAAGATGAAGCCCGGCGCGAGTACGCAAGAATGACGACGACGCTCACGATGCAGGCGGCGACGGCAATCACGGGACCAAGAAGTGAAAGAAATCGCTCAATGGGACAGGGCCTGAGAATCTGCCAGGCCCGTCTCCCCAGACGTCCGGGAGGCGCGGCCGCAGGGGTCTTCGGCGGCGCTCTTACCGACGAGCAAAAACAAGCTTGGGCGGAAGAGATGCGCCAGGGCCATCCCGCCGAGCGCCGCGACCTGCTGAACCGCCTTCCGATGTGCCGCCCAACACAAGCTCCGTGAACAGGGCTTGGAAGTCGCCGACCCTGCAAACACCATGAACACAAGCGACCATTCCGCCCCCGCCGCGTCACCTTTGTTCATGGCTTTGGCCGTTTATTTGGTTAAATGGCGCAGCAGTCTCATCTTGGCTATGCGCAGCTTATGGTTTCATAAGTTGCGTTCCATCCTGTCGGTGCTCGGCATCATTATCGGTACGGCGTCGGTGATCGCCCTGATGGCTTTCGGACGGGGCAGCATGGAAGATGCCTTGGATGACATTCGCCGGCAAGGAACAACCAACGTCATCGTCAGCAGCGTCAAACCGATGGACGCGCCCGCGTCCGCAAGGCCTACGTGGATCGCTAATTACGGTCTGACCTGGGACGATTTCGACCGCTTCAAAATGTTGGACACGGTGATCGGGCACGTACCGATGCGCATTTTCCCTCAGGAAGTTCGGCGCTTCGGCCGCAAAGTCAGCGCCCGCGTGGTGGCCACCACCGAAGCGTACGCGAAAATCAACCGCTTCGAGATGGCTTTGGGCCGGTTCCTCCGCGACGGCGCGGACGCGGCCGATGAGGGGGACGCGCAACGCCTGCGCAATGTGGTGGTGCTCGGTTCCGGCGTGGCCAAGGAGTTATTCCCCTTCGAGGAAGCTCTCGGCCAGGCCGTGGTCATCAACAAGGCCCAGTATATGGTGGTGGGGGTAATCAAAGACCGCTTGCCCCGAGGGCTTACGGGCGAGGGGGAGTCAGAAGAAAACTACAACAGGGACGTTTATATGCCGATCCGGACCTGCCAGGTCCGCTTTGGCCAACGCATCATGTTTCGACAGGGTTCCAACATTATAGCCGAGCAAGTCGAGCTGCATCAGATTACCTTGACCATTGCCGATATCGACAAGGTTCGGAGCACCGGAGGCGTGGTTGGCGACATGCTGACACGCAGCCACGCTCGCAAAGATTGGAGAGTGGCCGTGCCGCTCGACCGGCTCCAGCAGGCGGAGGACGCCCGCGACCGCTACAACATGCTGCTCATGTTGATCGCGTCCATTTCCTTGCTCGTGGGCGGCATCGGCATCATGAACATCATGTTGGCCACCGTCACCGAACGGACCCGGGAGATCGGCATTCGCCGCGCCCTTGGCGCCAAGCGCCGGGATATCACCCTGCAGTTCGTCATCGAAGCCGTCGTGCAAACCAGCATCGGCGGTTTGCTTGGCATCGTGACCGGATTGACCATGGTCTTTGGTATTCCGCTCCTATCTAGGGTGTTCACCAACAAACCCCTGCCTGCCCAAATCGACGTCCTGTCGATTTTCCTTTCGTTGGGGGTGGCCATCACCGTCGGCATCCTCTTCGGCTGGTACCCCGCCCACCGCGCTTCCCGCCTCGATCCCATCGAAGCCCTGCGTCACAATTAGCAGCGACTGGGCGCCCAAGGTTCACTCGTTTGGCCCGGCGAACCCAGCCGTGTCGGTGTAGTGCTCTTCGAGGCGCAGGTCGGATTCGTGGTACAGCAACCCGTCGAGCACGTAGGTCGCGTCCCGCACCGTGGTGCTGATGACCTGCGTGTGGAAGGGGGCGTACTGGTCGGAGAGGTGCGTGTAGAACGTCACGCCCGGCTCTTGGCCATAGCGGGCGTTGACCTGGCCGGCCGCCTCACCGCGGCCGCCGGCGCGGAAGTACTGCCCGTCAGAGGAGGAGGTGGTCCCGTCGCCCCAGTGGGCGGCGAAGGGGAGTCCGTGGTGATGGTTGACGAGTTCGGCTTGAGCTTTGCTGTACGTCTCGTCCCGGATGTGCCAGTCGACGATCCCGCTCAGGTGTGAGAGCGAAGTACCCGGACACGCCTCGGTCATCCGTGTCAGACCCAGATTGATGGCGTCCGCCAGGAGCGCGGTCAACAGCAGCGTGCGCTCCTTGACGGCGCTGCCATGGCGGAGGTGGGTGAAGTGACGGGTGAAGTCCGTCCAGGCATCGACTTCGATGAGCAGGTCCGTGATCTTGACGCGCGGCAGCAAGGCGTACGCCTGCTGCATCAACGTCTCCGCCTCGGGCGGCACTAAGTTGGTCAGCGGGGTGATTTTCAGGACACCGTCGGTGATCGAGGCGTCCGGCAACTCGCCGCGCTCGGCCAGACGGTTGACGGTGAGCAGCGCGGTGTGCAACGGCTCGCGGCGTTGCTCCAGGTACGTTTCCCAGTCCGTCGTGACCGCGAGCGGCAAGCCGCCGTGACGCAGCGCCGCGAAAGTATCCGCCGGCAGCAAGTACTCTTCAAAGTCGCGGAACTGGCGGCTGCCGGTCACCCACAAGTCGCCGGAGCGGAGGGCGTTGCGTAGCTCCGCCAGCACACACAGTTCGTAGAAGCGGCGGTCGATCTGGCCATCGGCGCTGAAGACCAGGGGCTGCCAGCGGCGGCGGACGAACCCCGCCGGTGCCGTGGTCGGAACGGTCCGGATGTTGCTCGCGTTGAGCTGGCGCAGCAGGTTCACCGCCGCCAGCAGGTCCTCGCCAGCCGGGGCTGCCCGGAACTCGAAGACATCGAGGAATGCCGGGGCATAGCGGCGCACGAGCGAATAGCTGTCGGTCAGCAGGGCGAGGAAGTCGAAGTCCGCGGGCTGGGCGAGTTTGGCGGCCTCTTCGACCGAGGCCCGGAAGGTGTCCCACGGCAGGATCGCTTCAATGGCGCGGTAAGGATCCGTGGCCTCGTCGCGGGCAGTAAGCAGCGCCTGGCCGATGCGGGCATAGAGGCGCACCTTGTCGTTGATGGCCTTGCCGTGGCGGTGGAAGGTCTCCTGATGGCGCCGCTCCGCCTTGTTGAATCGGCTGCCGAGGAAGCGCTCGTGCATCGTCAGCGTCTCATCGGTCAGAGTAGCCATCGTGTCGAGCACGACCGCCACCAAGGTGGCGTAGCGGCGCTCCGCGCCGAAGGTGCGTAGGTGCGCTGCGTCGGTATTGGCTCCTTCGCGGGCCATCTGGGTCAGCCGATTTTGGTGAATGCGTCGCGCCCAGGCGGCGGGAATGCCGAGCTGACGGAGGAACGAGAGTCGTTCGATGGCCTTGAGGATATTAGCCGCGCTGGGCGCACCGGCCGGTTGCCGGCTCCAGCCGAGGTAGGTCTGGCGGGACTCCGGACGCGGCTGCAACAGCTGATCCAACTGGCTGCGCTGCGGCGGGGTCAGATCGGCCGTCAGCGCACGGGACGCAGCGCGGCGAGCGCGGCTGCGCACGGCGAGCGCCAGTCGTTCCAGAACGATCAGCGAGGGCGCCAGTGTCCGGCGCTGGCGTAACTCCGCCAGCAGGGCGCGCACCAGTGCGAGGCCCTGGTCGATCGTGCGTGCCAGCGTCAGGAGCCAAGCGGACAACGACTGCGATTCCTCCTGTCCGAAGGTCCGCCAGCCGTAGGTAGCCAACAATTCGGCAAGGTGTTCCCGCCGTGTCTCATCCCGTTGGGCGTAGGCGTGCAACTGGTCGGGCACTACGCCGACTTGGTCAGCGATGAAGCACAGCAACGGTGGAGGCACGGATTCTTCCGGCGTCCAGGCGCGGCCGGGGTAGCGCAGGAAGCAGAGCTGGAGGGCGAAGCCGAGCCGGTTGGGCGCGCCGCGATGCCCGGCGATCAACGCCAGGTCCGCTGGTGTGAACGTGTAGAGAGCGGCGATCGGACGGGGATCGGCCGGCAGCGCCAGCAGTTGCGTGCGTTGCGCGGGGGTGAGCAGTTCGCGTCGTGGCATGGGTATTGTTCCGGGGCCTGGGTGGTGTATACTGCCGACCATAAACTATAGTTTTCGGTCAGCCCTCCGGCAGAGAGCGTCAACCACGGAAAACTCGGGGTTTCCGAAAGCCGTCGGCGGAGGGGTTTTTGGCCAGGGGGATATCCGGTGAGGGTCGGTCTGTACGCCCGGGTCTCGACGCACGATCAACAAACGCTGCCGCTGCAGCTCTTGGCGATGCGCGACTACGTCAAGCGACGTGGCTGGAAGGCCGTTCTCAAAGTCGAAGACGTCGGCTCTGGCGCGAGCCTGCGGCCCCGACGTGAGGAACTACTCAAAGCGGCGCGCCGCCGCGACGTCGATGCCATCGTGGTCTGGCGGCTGGATCGTTGGGGAAGGTCCCTGGTCGATCTGGTGACCACGCTCCAAGAACTGGCTTCTCTCCAGGTGGGCTTTGTTTCCCTTAGCGAAGCGCTCGACTTGACGACGCCGAGCGGCCGGGCCCTGGCCGGCATGCTCGCCGTCTTCGCTGAATTCGAGCGGGATATTCTGCGCGATCGGGTCAAAGCTGGCATCGCTCAGGCCCGCAAAGAAGGGCGGCCCCACGGCCGACCACCTACAGTGGCTCAACGATCCGATCAAATCCAGGCGCTAGCCAAGAAGGGATTGAGCAAGAGTGCGATTGCGCGTCGCCTCCAGATCAGCCGAACGTCTGTCCGGCGGCTTCTGGGGCAGGGCTGATTCTTCCTCGCCCCGGGGTGGTGCCGGCGATTTCGAACTCGTCTCCCTTGCTTCCCCGCGCCAGCGCGGGACAATTGGCTCGGTTTCGTTCCTTCACACCTAGGAGTCCGTCCGAGTAATCACCCTCCTGTACCCCAGGATTGCCCAAATGCAGCTGGGCGAAGACAATAGTAGCTGCCAAGTGATTCCGCATCC